>CAZVSL010000048.1:10534-19858 GCA_964629935.1 uncultured Calditrichaceae bacterium
GCGCGAATTTCACGATCGTCAATCTCGGCGCAAATACGGCGCAAGCGCAAGCATCCGGTCTGACCGGCAGTCCGGTCACGTTCACGGCCAACGGCGTCGATAATAATTTCCCGGAATTTGTCGGTCTGATTGACCGCCAGGTAAGTGAAGGCAACTTGCTGCACTTTGAAGTCAGCGCTTTCGATGAGGACAGCGACCCGATTACCTATGAGGCGGAGGATGTGCCGGAAGGCGCGGCTTTCAATTCCGGCAATGCCAGCTTTACGTGGATTCCTGCCACAGGTCAGCGCGGAGAGCATCACGTTACGTTTATCGCGCGTGACAATCGTGGCGGTTTTGACCGACAGACCATCACCATCACGGTCAGCGGGGCCAACAATGTGCCGGTAATCAGCCAGGCGACGCCGGAAGAGTCGGAACTTCGCTTCATTCTGAGCCAGGTCATCGTCTTTTCCGTGGTTGCCACAGACGCAGATAATGATGAGCTGAACTACACCTGGCTGCTATTCAAAGGCCAGGATACCGATGGCGAGCAGGTTTCGACAAGCTCGACGTTTGTGCTGGATACCGGTGAGCGCGACCCTGCAAGCTATATTGTGCGCGTACGCGTGAGCGACGGCAAGGATGAGGTTTTCCGTGAGTGGAAGCTCGATGTCGTCACCTCCGTGGAATTATCCACCTTCATGGCGCAGTTCGGCGGCTTTGACGGCGTGCGCGTTTCCTGGACAACGAGCAAGGAGCTCAATAACACCGGCTTTCATGTCCTGCGCAGCCCGAAGGAAGACGGTGAGTTTACTCAGGTCAATCAGAAGCTGATTCCCAGTAATGAACGCGGCCAGTATGAATTTGTCGATGCGAATGTGGAAGTTGGACGCCGCTACTACTACATGCTGGAGGATGTCGACATCAACGGCGTTCGCACGCAGCACGGCCCCATCGAGATCGATGTTGCTGCGCCGGCGTCTTTTGAGCTCAGCCAAAATTACCCGAATCCGTTCAATCCGGAGACAAAGATCCGCTTCCAGTTGCCGCAGGCAGGCGCGGTGGAAATAACAGTTTTCGATGTCCTCGGCCGCAAGGTCATTACGTTGATCGATGAACGCAAGGATGCGGGTTTTCACAGTGTGACGTGGCGTGGACGGGATAGCCGGGGCATTCAGGTAAGCACAGGTGTGTACTATTACCGGGTTATCGCTGGTGATTTTGTGGAGACGCGTAAAATGCTTCTGGTGCATTGATATTTCTTCGATCTTCGACCGTTCTGCTGGTGGGATCGCGAGATATATGTAGTACACGTGGCCATAGTTCTGCTAGACGTTAATTATGAAGAGTCAGTTCCAGAATTGATGTTTAGGCAAACTTCGGAACATTGGGACGATATGCGACAAATTTATTATGATACAACGATAGGCTATCTACAAGGGCACTGCCCGAAAGGTCAAATACTTACGGTATGGCATAAGAAGCATGGCGGAGCGGGATTTTGTCCCTTTCTTGAGGTAGCAATAGCTAGGAAGTTTTCGGTTTCTGGAACTCTCCCCGTTACCGCGAAGCGGTTACACAACAAAGCCCGGGGTTAATCCGACGAGTCGGATTAACCCCGGGAGAGCCGAAAATCCGCACAACCATCAAAACCCTGAAAGGGTTTGACAAAGGCAAGTATCGCGGAGAATCCGTTTGTGGAACCCTTCAGGGTTCATCGATTTCATTTACCCTGTTTTTCTGCGAAATCCCGAAAATTAGGTATAAATCTATGTGAAAATTAACGAACTGCAATAAGTCCTGGTCGAGTTCTGAATTGACCTGCCTTACTTACTAAGGGCGTTTTAGTTGCAGAGAGCATCCTAACTGGGCTTACAACTTTGACAAACACATCAGGATATATGCTGCATCGAATTACGACCTCTTGTTCAACACTCCTGCTTTTTCTCATCAGTAATGCTTCCTATTCACAGATTGAGTTTCAGCGCCATGGAATTTTTAATGAGCTTAGAGGCGCATATTGGGTTTATGCCGAGGATATCGACGGCGACGGCGATCTTGATCTGGTAACGGCCGCCTTCGACGCCATCGATTGGTGGGAGAATGATGGCGCTCAGGATTTCACCCGGCATACAATCGATACGCGGATGCAGGGCGCCTGGTCTGCGCACGCGGATGACATGGATAACGACGGCGACATTGATGTCCTCGCCTGCTCACCGACCGATGACGAAGTCGTGCTCTGGCTCAACGACGGCAACCAAAATTTCGACACCAGAATCATCATCGATAGTGAGGGACTGGACCCGGAGACTGTGATCACGGAGGACGTCGACCAGGACGGCGACCGCGACATTCTGGCAGCACATTGGGAAAGCGGCCACGTTGTGTGGTATGAAAATCTGGGCAGCGCAGAGTTCGAAAGACACCTCGTTGATCACAACTTAAGAGGAGCACACTCCGTGACCGTTGCAGATTTTAATGGCGATGGTGACTACGATATTGCAGCCAACGGCGCGGCCGAGACTGTAGTTTATTTCAACAACGGCAGTCAGAATTTCTCGCACACAACGTTGAGCTCCAGAGGCGGCCTGGTAATCCACTCGGTCGACCTGGATCAGGATGGCGACGTCGATATCTTGCGTAACCAACGGGATACCGGCGATGTCGATTGGTTCGAGAATCTGGGCAACGGTCTGTTTACTGAACACCAGATCGCTGCTGCGTTTGGTGATAGCTGGTCGATTCGTACCGGAGACCTCGACGGCGACGGCGACCTCGATGTTGTAGCCGCCGGATTCTCTGTAAATCACCTCGGCGTTTGGCTCAACCAGGGCGATAATACGTTTGGCGAGGAAATCATTCTCAATGGCGTCGATACACCCAGGTTCGTCGATGTCGCAGATTTGGATGGCGACCGCGACGAAGACATTGTAGCTGCGATTCGCGATGATCGCGATCTGCTCTGGTATGAAGTGCTCGGCAGCCCGCCGGAACCCAAGACACTGACTTTGACCGCGCCGGCCAGCGGAGATACAGTTCTCGCTGGGTCTGTATTCGAGGTAACGTGGCAATGGACCGGAGAGATCGATCAGGTGCGGATCGAGTTTTCCGCTGACAACGGCGCGAGCTGGAGTACCATCAGCGAAGTTGCAAACAACGGCGCCTTCTCCTGGAATGTGCCCAATATTTTTTCACAAACGTGTATGCTGCGCCTTTCCGGAACCGACGCCGACGAACCGTCCGTGCAGCATGATGCCCCCTTTCATATTCTTCGAAATGAAGACTTGCCGCCATCGTTGACCTTGACGGCGCCCAACGGCGGCGAGGCCTACTTTATCGATTCGCTTGCAACCATCACCTGGACCTCAACCGGCCCGATATCACAGGTCAACCTCGAGCTTTCCACAGACAACGGCAACCAGTGGGTCGCCATCGCCACGCAAGCCGCAAACGATGGCGTGCATTCCTGGATTGTGCCTGACATTGAATCAGACCTGTGCAAAATTCGGGTGTCGAATACGTTCGACCATGGTGTGCGGGACGCAAGCGATGGTGTTTTTGCGATCGAAAGATTTATTCCGCCGCAGGAGATCACAGTCACGGCGCCGGTCGGTGGTGAAGCGTTGTGGGCGGATTCGCTCTTCACCGTGTCCTGGGAAACAGGTGGGGAAATATCTGATATTCGAATCGAGTTTTCCGCAGATAACGGACAAACGTGGAGCGAAGTCACCGCGCTCACACCGAACACAGGCACTTTCGCCTGGACGCTACCGGATACCTCCTCAGAAAACTGTCGCCTGCGGCTTTCCGACGCCAGCGACGGCGATCCCTCCGTGCTGAATCCGGGCGTGTTTTCCATCCGGCGGTTGCGGGATTTTGCACCGACAATTGATTCTTTTACGCCTGAGTTTGGTCCGCCGGGCACAATAGTCACCATTCATGGCTCCGAGTTGGACAGCGTCACAGATGTGCGTTTCAACGGCCAACAAGCCGCACATGCGATAATCTCTGACGCGCAACTCGAGGCAACGGTGCCGAATGGCGCGACAACCGGCAAAATCAGGCTCGTCAACTTTGCCGGCATAACAGAAAGCGATCAGCCTTTCGAGGTCCGCGCCGGCACGGAGACGGTGACCCTGACCTTTCAGCCCACGGATGACGCCCAGGTCAAGATGGATGATCCGCAGGAGAACTATGGCGACAAGCCCTCGTTTAAAATCGAGCTTGACCAGTTTGCCAGTTATCTCAAATTTGAGTTAACAGGTCACTCCGGAAATATCGTTCAGGCTGGTTTGCGGGTGACAGCCATTTCCGAGAGCGTGTTCGGGGGCATGCTTGCCAGTGCAGACAACGATTACGGCACGGCGCCGCGACCCTGGCGTGAAGATAGCCTCACGTACGCCAACCGGCCCGTGACCACAGGAGAGCCATTCGATTCGTTACAAACCGTAGTAGCGGGCAGCGTGGCGCACTTCAACACCACTGCGGTGGTGAACGGAGACAGCATCTACAGTTTTGTACTCACCAGCCGCTCCGATGATCAGATAGAATACTATTCCAAAGAAAGCGCCTTTCCGCCGGAGCTTTTTGTTGTTGTTGAACGTCAGGGCAACATCGCACCCTATGCTGTGGATGACGTCGTTGCCACACTTGAGGATACGCCTACTATCCTGTCCGTGACCGGCAATGATGTCGACCCAGACGGCAGCATTGATCCGTCAACGCTGCAGATCGTGGCGCCGCCAGAGCACGGCAGCGCAGCAGTCAATGTGGATGGCACGCTTCTATATGCGCCCGAGCCGGATTATTTCGGGCCGGATAGCCTGCGCTATACTGTGCGCGATGATCGCGGCGACGCATCCAATAGTGCTGTGGTGCGCATTCAAATACAGGGCGTCAATGACCCGCCTCATGCTGAATCTGATACTGTGGTTGCTTTGCTTTCCGATAGTATCCGAATTGCAGTGCTGGATAATGATTCCGATATCGATGGCAGTCTCGCACCAGCTTCCATCCGAATATTGCGCCAGCCTGAACTGAACGCGCAGATTGTCATCAATTCCAATTCTGGCGTTGTGGTTTATGCACCGGTGTCCCTGACTGCCGGCGTTGATTCATTTAGCTACACGGTGGAGGATGATTCGGGCGCAGTCTCCAACGAAGCTATCGTAACCCTGACCCTGCAGGATGGCAATCAGCCTCCGGTCGCGGTGAACGATACCTTGCGCACGCCAACGAATACGCCTCTCGAAGCAGACGTTACCAGCAACGACTTCGACCCGGAAGGCAATCTCGACGGCACATCTGTTACCGTCATTAGAGAACCGCAGCATGGCGCATTGACCATGGACGAGGATACCGGTCTGATAACCTATGTGCCGGAGCAGGATTACGAGGGACAGGATTCGTTTACCTATTTGGTGATGGATGTGTTTGGCCTGCCTTCCAATGAGGCCGCTGCCTCGATAACGGTTGGGCCGTTCAATCAGCCGCCAAGCATTCTCTCGATTCAGCCACAGGAGACCCGTATCAGCTCATCACACGGCGAGGTCATCAGTTTTGCGGTTGTCGCAAGCGATGCAGACGGCGACGCCCTGAGTTATGTCTGGATGCTGCAAAACAATGCAACCCAGGAAGAGATGCAGGTCGGGACCTCGCAGGAATTTGTTATGAACTCAGCCGAATTCGAGGCGACGAGCTACACGGTAAGCGTGGAAGTATCTGACGGCGAGGACAAAGCCTCTCAGAGTTGGGTGCTGGATCTCGTGACCTCGGTTGAGTTGTCGGGTTTCAGAGCGAGCTTCTCAGAGTTTGAAGGCGTGGTTTTGACATGGAGCACCGGTCGGGAGAACGCCAACATGGGCTTCAACGTTTTGCGCAGTTTGAGCGCAGAAGGCGACTATACCAGGATAAATCAGAAACTGCTCAAGCCTGTTTCCCCGGGTAACTACAACTTCGTCGACACTGCGGTCGTCGCTGGCGAAGTTTATTACTATCGACTTGAGGATGTTGACAGAAGCGGACGCAGCAATCAACACCAGCCCCTCAAGATAGCCATTGCGGCGCCTGAGACTTTTGAAGTGAGCAAAAACTATCCCAATCCATTCAACCCCGCAACCAACATCCGATTCCAGTTGCCAGAAGAGGGCAAGGTTGTTTTCAAAGTGATGAACTTACTCGGGCAGACCGTGCGAACTTTGCTGGACGAACGTAAGCAGGCCGGGTTTCACGTTGTTAGGTGGGATGGCAGCGATAATAGTGGTCGCGCCGTCAGTTCAGGCATCTACTATTACCATGTGAGCTACAACGGGCAGAGACATATTGGCCGTATGATGTTGCTAAAATAGGGTCCGTGGGTTCCACTTTCTATTCTTGTTCTCGCAAAGCAACACCAATCGACCCGTGTCACAGCCGGGCCGCTGAGTTAGGCGATGCGCTTCCTTCCGCCGCACCCATACCAAATTTCCATGGTCTTCAAATCGCAAGATACAAACCCAAAGCTGCCCCCGGTTATTATTGCTCAGGCTTTGACAAAAACGCCGTATGAATTTCGCCAGGGAAAGGGTTCGCGCCTCAAGATATCTATCTTGATAGTAAGCACTTTTGGCGTTTGCTGGTATCTATATGGAATAAGGATATGCTTTGGGGACTAAAACCGGACGTTTTAAAATGCAGTATCGAATCTTGCTCTGGGGGATATTGTTCCTGATGAGCACTCAAGTTTGGGGCCAGAATGGATTGGTCGCTTATTACCCGTTCAACAGCAGTGCAAACGATGAAAGTATTAATGGTAATCATCTGCAGGTGCATGGCGCGCTTTTGACCTCGGACAGATTTGGTAGAGCGGACAGCGCATATGCGTTCGATGGCGTGGATGATTTCATGCGCATCCCGTTCAATCCGAGCCTGAAGCCAGGGAGTATTGGCGTGGCAGCCTGGATCAAAATAACCGAGCAACCGCAGCATGGCAAATATATCCTCACAACTTCCGGAGACATGTTGACGCCGCCATACGATCCATTCCGTTTGCGTCTTAAAATATCACGCAAGATTGCTGTCCGCTTTGAAGGCAATGAGGACAAGGTCCACATGGATTTAGAAAGCAGCGCAGTACTGGACCTGGAGCGGTGGTACTACATCGCAACCTATTATGACGAAGAAACCGGCGAAGGCGTGCTTTATGTCGATGGCAAGCTTGAAGATCGACAGGTTGCCCTGATGATGCTTGACAGCAACGAGCTCGACGCCATAATTGGGGCTGGACAGCTCTTCGATGGCACATTGGACAGCACGGCCTATTTTGCCGGCGACATCGATGATATCCGCATTTTCAACCGCGTCCTTACCAAAAAGGAGATCGATGCCTTTTTTCTGGAGGGCACTGGCAGGACAAATAAGCTCAGCATACTCGAACAAAACTATCCAAACCCATTTAACCAGGTGACGATCATTCGCTATGCTTTGTCATCACCGTCCAGGGTCAGAGTTTCGGTATTTAATATTGTTGGCCAGGAAGTAAGGCGGTTGGTGGATGAAGCGCAACCCAGGGGTAATCATACCGCACGGTGGGATGGTAGGGATGCACACGGCCGGGAAGTCAGCTCCGGTTTGTATCTGTATCGAGTGACGGCTGACAGTCAAAGAGAAAGCCGTAAAATGCTACTGATCAAATGACCTTGTGCGAGAAAATGCGGGGTTGCGTTGCACAAAGTTTTTGTTACATTTGGATATTCAAGTCTGAGTTGCCGTTAACCGATCACAATAGTAGTTACTAGCAAGCAACAATTCTAACAGGATGATGATTCGCGGATTTGTAGTTTATTGTTGGCTGATATTGTTTATGCTGTCCGGTGCATGGCAGCACTCTTTTGCGCAGCCATTCGAGTATGATTTGACGACCAGGGAAAACATCGTTGCAGCCCTGGAACAGTTTCAAAAACGTTACCGGCTGGTTTCTCTGAGTTTCGCCCTGTTTCAGGGCGAGCAAACGCGGTTTGAACACGCTCTGGGCTATGCGAATCTGGCAGCCCGGCAGAAAGCTACCGCCGACCATATTTACACGACCGCTTCTGTGACAAAAACTCTCACCGGTCTCACTGCCATCGATCTCGTGCAGCAGGGTTATCTGGCGCTGGGTGATTCCGTTCGCACTATCATCTCTGGTTTTCCGGAAAATGTCACCTTTCTTGATTTACTCAACCATACCAGTGGTTTTCTGCGTGAGAATGAGAATGAAAAATTTCTCAACGGCTCACACTATCGCAATGTGGTTGATTACCTGCCGGTCAAGTTCAACCTGAAAATACATCGGTATGCGAACTTCAATTATGCTGCTGTGGGCGCCGTGCTGGAGAAAGTGATGCAGCGCCAGTTTCGTGACATCGTGGCAGAATATTACCTCTCGATTACCGGCGATAGCCTCTACTTTTCCAACCACAGACATAGCGGCGCCGACGATAGATTTGTCAAGAACTACGTTCGGCGTGGCCGGCGGGTCTATTTGCACGACGTAGTTGATTTTGGTCTTTGGGAGCCGGCTGCATTCGCTCAGACCTCGGCTAATAGCCTTATCACTTTTCTGCGCGCCCACATGCGGCCGCATTATATCAGATACCTGGAATCCCACGCCGTTACTATCAAAAACAGACGAAATCGCAGCGGCCAGACGGTGCGCGATTGCTATGCGCTCGGTCTGAGATTACGCTATGTGGATGGCGAGCTGCAATACATCTATCACAATGGCTTTCTGTATGGCGTGCTGAGCACACTTTACTATTTTCCCAAAATGGACCTCGGTTTTGCAGCGCTTTCGAACATGAGCTACTATCCACGGCAACGGGTGGCAATGAGCGGGTTGTACCGTCAGATAGAGCGGATTATGGACGATGCCTTTCATGAGCACGTTGCGCGATATGCTGCTCAAAATGGCTATGTGGCCGGGGCGATCTATTATAAAACCAACCGTGTTCGCGGCGAGGTGCGGGAAGATAAGCTCATGGAGCTGGCGCAATCCTACCTGGCAGCGGAAGACTACCATGAAGCGCTTAATTTGTATAAACTTATCAGCTTTCTCTTCCCCGATTCCAAACCGGCGCGGCAACATCTCGCCAATGCGTACAAGCAGGTCGGCAACGAGGAAGTCGCAGATGAGCTCCTCACCCCCGGGGGTGGCACGCAGCCGGCCATGGAGCCATCGGATAGCGACCATCCGGGCCCAAAATAGCAGCCGTGCATCCAGCCTGAGCGCAAGCTTCTCAGGGAGTTTATTAAGTTAGCAGGAAACAGGAGAGGTATGGAGAAGAGACTCATTTTTGTTACCAATGATGACGGCATCGGATC
>CAZVSL010000049.1:0-4651 GCA_964629935.1 uncultured Calditrichaceae bacterium
ATTCGACCACACTGAGGCCTTGGTTGCCGTTGATGTCAACAGCGGCAAGTTTATAGGGGGAAAGCAGCCTGAAGATAACATTCTCAGAGTTAATCTGGAGGCTGCACGCGAGATAGCACGCCAGCTTCGTTTGCGTGATATCGGGGGAATCGTAGTTATCGACTTTATCGATATGCTGGATCCCAGAAACAAGAAGAGACTCTACGATGAATTCGTACGAGAGCTCAAGAGAAGCCGAGCACAGGTTAATCTGTCGCCGATAAGTGAGTTTGGTTTGATTGAAATGACACGCGAGCGGGTTCGACCGAGTCTTCTGTTCGCTTTTAGTGACCGGTGTCCTGCATGCGATGGCATCGGCCGTGTGATGTCTGAAAGCACAGTTCTTACAAAGATTGAAAGATGGATCAAGCGTTTTCGTGCAGAGCGCAAAGAGAGGCAATTGCAGTTACGGCTTCACCCGGCTATGGCCCGATATATCAATTCAGGCTTCTTTAACAGCAAACGGAGACTAATGTGGAAATATCGGGTAAAGCTGGATATTGTCAAAGATGATACAATCCGCTCTGATGTGTTTCGTTTTCTTTTGCCATCAGACGGGCAAGATGTCACGGAACAGTTTCTAGTTTAGCCCAAAGAAGATTAAGCAAGTTCAGGAGGCACAATGTACGCAATCGTGGATATCGCTGGAAAGCAGTTTAGGGTGAGCAAGGGAGACAGCATTCGGGTTCCGAAGGTTGATGGCGAAGTAGGAAAGGACATTGAATTTGATAGGGTCCTGCTGATCTCGGATAATGGCAAGGTTTCGGTCGGACAGCCAGTTGTTGAAGGCGCTCGGGTCAAAGCCACAGTGGAGGGCTTTGGACGAGACAAAAAAGTCGTGGTTTTCAAGAAGAAGAGACGTAAGGGTTACCGAGTGAAACGAGGCCATCGCCAGGATTTTACCAGCGTTTTAATAAAGAGCATATCAAAAGCGAAACGAAAAACGGGAGAGAATAAGGATGGCTCATAAAAAAGGGGTCGGAAGCTCCAAAAACGGAAGGGATAGCAATCCGCAATATCTGGGTGTGAAGCGCTTTGACGGTCAAGTAGTGCCGGCTGGCAGCATATTGGTGCGTCAAAGGGGAACAAGAATTCATCCCGGTGAAAATGTTGGACTGGGAAGAGATGACACACTGTTTGCAATGGTTGAAGGTGTGGTGAAGTTTGAACGGAGAGGACGGCACAAGAAAGTCGTCAACGTCTTGACGAAGGCTTTAGAATAAGTTGCTGTTTATTAAAAACTTGTAATATATAGGAATCATCCTTGGAAAAGCGGCTCAGGCCGCTTTTTTTGTTGTATTTGGCCGCTAGTATTTCAGTAAAATTAACAACTTACAAAAATTATGCCAACTGGCAGATTGACCTTGACAATCAGACCGTATTATTTTATATTACTCTGCGAATAGAGATTGGAGATGTCGCGAATTATGGCTATAACGCATCAAGATGTAGAGAACATAGCTCAACTTGCCAAACTGGAGTTCTCCTCTGAAGAACGGGAGGCTTTTGTGGGGCATTTGGCGCAGATAGTCAGCTATGTAGAAAAGATAAAAGAGCTGCCGCTCGAGGAAGTTGAGCCGACCTCTCATGTCCTTGGACTCACGAATGTTTTCAGGGAAGATATCGTAGAGTCATCACTCGATCAGGCGGAAGTATTGCGAAATGCGCCGAAACATAAGAATGGCTATTTTAGCGTTCCAAAGGTAATCGCTAATCCTAAAGAGCAAAACGGTTAATCTTGTGGCAGTGAGCAAGAACACAAAATTTATTTTCATTACAGGTGGTGTGGTATCATCACTTGGGAAAGGCATCGCCTCTGCCTCGATTGGCCTTTTGCTCAAACTCAGGGGCATGAACGTCACGATCCTAAAGCTTGATCCGTACATAAACGTCGATCCGGGTACATTGAGTCCCTTTCAACATGGTGAAGTATTTGTGACGGACGACGGCGCAGAAACTGACCTGGACCTCGGGCATTATGAACGTTTCATGAATATCAATATGACCCGGAAGAATAATGCCACGACGGGCCAGATCTATTATTCGGTGATCAAAAAGGAGCGCCGTGGTGATTATTTGGGAAAGACAGTGCAGGTTATTCCGCACATAACAGATGAGATCAAATATAGAATTCGTACAGCGGGTGAGGAGAACCAGGAGTACGATGTCATCATTGCAGAGGTTGGCGGGACTATCGGAGATATCGAAAGTTTGCCATTTTTGGAAGCTATCCGTCAGATGAGCCTTGAGGCAGGGCATCAGAATACCCTCAACATTCATCTGACTCTGGTGCCTTATATCAAGGCCGCTGGTGAGTTCAAAACCAAGCCCACTCAGCATTCTGTTATGCGGTTGCGAGAGATCGGTATTCAACCGGATATCTTGTTGTGCCGCTGTGAGAGCCGACTTGACAAACAGCTCAAGAACAAAATTGGCTTGTTTTGCAACGTTCCCGAAAACGCGGTAGTTGAGGCGCGCGATGTTAACACGATTTATCAAGTACCACTGGTTTTTGAAGAGGGTGGCGTGGGTGACCTTATCGTGCAGCGGTTGGGGATGGAAACCCAACGACCCGATCTGTCTCGCTGGGAAACGTTCGTGAACCACGTAGCAAATCCCGAACATGATGTTACCATTGCGATTTGTGGTAAGTACGTTGAGCTAAAGGACTCATATAAAAGCATCATAGAATCATTCGTACATGCCGGTGCGATGCACAATGCCCATGTTAATCTCAAATGGATAGATGCTGAGGACATCGAAAGCGCCGGTGTTGGCGATTTGTTCCAGGGCGTGAGTGGTATTCTTATTCCGGGAGGCTTTGGCAACCGCGGAATCGAGGGCAAGATCGCAACCGCGAGATTCGCACGTGAGCATAAGGTCCCTTTCTTTGGAATCTGCTTGGGAATGCAGTGTGCCATAATTGAGTTTGCCCGCAACGTCTGTGGTATGAATAATGCCAGCGGTGCGGAATTCACAAACACACCAGAGCATCCTGTCATCGACATTATGGAAGAGCAGAAGAACCTCTCGAATCTGGGCGGCACCATGAGGCTGGGTGCATATAATTGTAAGCTCAAGAAAGGCACGAGAATCTACCAGATCTACGGTAAAGAGCAGATTAGCGAACGCCATCGACATCGCTACGAAGTGAACAATCTCTACGTAGACGAGTTTGAGAAAAGTGGGCTTATCGCCACTGGCGTGAATCCTGAAACAAATCTTGTGGAAACGATTGAGTTGGACGACCATCCGTGGTTTTTGGGAGTACAATTTCATCCTGAGCTCAAATCCAGAGTTCTTGAACCTCACCCGCTGTTTCGCGAATTTGTTAAGGCTGCCGTGCAATACCAGGGCCAAAGACGAGCCTGACACGCGAACGCTCCGGTCGTTATTCTCGTTACATGGTCGAATAGGTGATTATGAATGTTGTAGTAAAACAATTCTTGTGGTGTATTGTGCTGTTCTTTTGCTTTGCTTGCTCAAACGAACAGGACATGGCATCAAATAGTGAGACTTCCGAGAACATCCCGGACCAGGAGGGATGGAATGCGACACTTACGATGTCAAATCACGGCGAGTTGACATCGCAGATTCAATATGTACGGATGTTACGATTCTCGAACAAGAAGGAAACCAGATTTTCGGATGGCGTGACCTTCAGCTTCTATGAGGATGGAGCAAAGATATCGCAAATCGAAACCAAGAAAGCAGTACTCGATGAGAGAACGAATGACATCCAGTTCATGGGCGACGTGCGTGTCACAACCGATGATGGCCTTTCTGTCTTTACGGATACGCTGTTCTGGCAACACGGAAACGAGCGCATCACTTCAGAGGCGTTCGTGACTGTAGTCACTGCGGATTCTGACACCATTAATGGAACCGGATTTGAATCCGGCAAGTCCTTCCGCAATTGGGTAATTCGAAAGCCTTATGGTGTGACGCAAAAGCGGCTCAACATATCCAAGGATGACGGAAAGTAAGATGTATCGCGCACTGCTGAGAGTCTGCATTCTCATCGCCTTAATCGCAAATGGCCATGCCCAGGATGACAGCGAAAAGCTACGACTCATACATGCAGGTTCACTGGAGCGCAAGGAAGTTGATGGCCGAATCATCCAGAGTCTTATCGGCGATGTTGAGCTGCGCCAGGGAGATTTGATGATTCTTTGTGATAGAGCAACGCATGATGCAGAACGGCAGATTTTTACTCTCATAGGTAATGTCAAGATATACGATCCGGAGCAAACGCTTTTGGCGGATACGGTTTTTGTTTTTCAGGCGGAGAACCGACAGATTGCATCCGGCAATGTCGTAAACATCACTGCGAGCGATACAACGACGGCTGACCGTATGCATTATTACCAAAGAACTGAGCGACTATTTTTTGAAGGAAATGTGCGTATCGCAAGCGCCAAGGATCCAACGCGTCTGACCGGTGACTATTTACATTACCTGCGCGATGACAAGTCCGGTACCGTATGGGGCCGCCCGAGGTTGACAAACCTGGATAGTCTGGGGAACGAGGCCTCCCACATTGTAGCGGATACAATGAAGTTCTATGACGGTGGTGAGCGAACGGTTGCCATACAGAATGTGGTCATGACGC
>CAZVSL010000049.1:4661-19821 GCA_964629935.1 uncultured Calditrichaceae bacterium
GACCGCAGACACGGCTGAATATTTTAAGGCTGAGGGACGGTTGCGATTGCTCGGTTCACCGCAAGTGGACCGGCGCAATCAGGTCATCACGGGCGATACTCTGGAACTGTATCTTGACGAATCTAAACTGGAGCGTGCCATCGTCACCGGAAATGCACAGGCCGTTTCTGAGGCAGATACCCTTTCACCAGGGCGCTGGCAGAACAAATTGAGTGGTCAGGCTATGACTTTCTTGTTCCGGGACGGTGCGTTGCAGAAAGTTGTGGTGCAGGAGCAGGCCACGAGCCTGTACCATATCGTTGAAGAAAACCAATACAAAGGCGCCAACGAGCTGTCCGGAGACAAAATTGTGATTGAATTGACCGAGGATCAGGCCGAGCGCGTGCTGGTTACCAGCAATCCGGATGTTGCGGAAGGCAAATACCTGCCGCCAAATTAACTGTGGGAAGGCTCCGGAATATTGAACAGTGCTTAGTTTAAGTACGAGAGATTTAGTAAAGGTATATAAGAGACGGAAGGTTGTTAGTGAGGTAAGCATCGAAGTCAGGCAGGGAGAAATTGTGGGCCTGCTTGGACCGAACGGCGCCGGTAAGACGACCACCTTTTACATGATCGTTGGGATGGTCAGGCCACAAAGCGGCTCGATTTTTCTGGACGGTCGCGATATCACAAAGCTGCCCATGTACAAACGGGCCCGTCTTGGAATCGGATATCTTTCACAGGAGCCCTCCATTTTCAGGAGGCTGACGGTTCGGGAGAATCTTCTGGCAATTCTTGAGACGCGCAAGATGACGCACGCGCAGAGGCAGCACCGCCTGCAGGAACTTTTGAACGAATTGAATATCGCGTATCTTGCGAACAACAAGGCTTACACACTTTCCGGCGGTGAACGACGGAGAGTTGAAATTACACGTGCTCTGGTCACAGAGCCCAAATTTATCCTGCTGGATGAACCGTTTGCCGGAGTTGATCCAATCGCAGTTGAAGAAATACAGGGCATCGTTGAATCATTGAGAAACAGAGGTATTGGGGTGCTTATTACGGACCATAATGTGCACGAGACGCTTGATATCACAGACCGAGCTTACCTGCTCTACGACGGCACCGTCCTAAAGTCAGGCACAGCTCAGTCTCTGGCAAATGATCCGGCGGCGCTCAAGCTTTATCTTGGCGAAAAGTTTAAACTTAATCGATAAAAGGATTTAAGCGATTAACATTTGATAATACAGGATCTGCTATGCCAAATTTAGTACAAAGACTAAGCATGAGCTTGAAGCAATCACCCCAGCAGGTGTTGCTTTCATCTCTGCTGCAACTGCCCATCTTGAGTTTGGAGCAGAAGATAAAGGTAGAATTGGAAACCAATCCATTGCTCGAAATCGATGAAGAAATGGAAATGACCGAGGAGATGGAAGAAGAGGCTGTCCAGGTTGTGGATGGTGAAGATGAGAACAAGGACGGCAAGGAAGATAGCGACGATACCATGGATGAATTCGAGAAGGAGGAAATAGATTGGGATACCATCCTCAACGATGAAGATACCTATGACTACCGCATTCCCAAAGACGATAGCGCGGAGGTCTTCGAGCGCCCGGAAGTGGCGCAATCTACTTTGCCAGAGCATCTTTTGAGTCAGTTGCACATGACGAACAATTTGACCGAAGAAGACCTGGCAATCGGTGAATACATCATCTGGAATATCAATGAGGACGGTTATCTGCCTTTCTCCGCCGATTTCATAGCTGAGACACTGCAGGTTGATCCTGAACATGTGGAGAAAATCCTGAGGATTATCCAGCATTTTGAACCGCTCGGCATTGGCTCCCGAACTTTGCAGGAGTGTCTGCTGACGCAGATTCTGGAGCAGAGGCATCCCAACCCCATCGCTGTCGAAATACTCAGGGACCATTTTGATGATTTTACAAACAAGCGTTATGAAAAAATCGCCAAGAAAATGGAGATAACGCTGGATGATATCAAGAGCGCCAGTAGTGAGATCACCAAACTCAATCCGAAGCCAGGTGAAGGATATGTGCTCTATCATCAAAACGTAGTCGTGCCCGATCTGGTTGTTGAAAAAGATGAAGATGGCAATTACCAAATCAACATGAATGACTGGAATATCCCCCATCTGAGAATCAATAACTCTTACAAGAAGCTGCTGCTTGACAAGAAAAAATCATCGAAAGAAACGAGGGATTATATCCGCCAGAGTCTGGAGTCAGCGCGCTGGCTGATCAACTCGATTCACCAGCGGCGTGCCACCATCTTGCGTGTGATGGAAGCGATTATCGATAAGCAGCGGGACTTTTTTGAATATGGCAAGGATCATATTAAGCCTATGATCTTAAAGGATATAGCCGATGAAATCGGTATGGATATCTCGACCATTAGTCGCGTTACAAACGGAAAATATGTGCAAACAGAGCACGGCGTTTTCGAACTCAAGTATTTCTTCAGTGAGAAGATTACAAGTTACACCGGTGACGATGTTTCGAACAGAACTATCAAGAATTACATCAAAGAAATAATAGAATCCGAGGATCCGAACAAACCACTCAACGATCAAAAGATCGCAGAGATGCTTAAAGAAAAGGGCTATCAGGTGGCGAGGCGAACGGTGGCCAAGTATCGGGAACAGATGATGATCCCGGTTTCGCGGCTGCGGAGGAAATTGTAAATGGCGGAAGAAACCAGGTTTCGAAGCACAACCATTCTTGGCGTGAGACATAGGGGTAAAAGTGCACTAGGCGGCGACGGCCAGGTGAGTTTTGGCAACTCTGTTTTGAAGGCAAAGGCGCGGAAAATCAGAACTCTCTACGGAGAAAGTGTCCTGGCCGGTTTTGCCGGAGCTTCTGCTGACGCATTCACACTGTTCGAAAAGTTCGAGGCGCGACTGGAACAATACAGCGGCAATCTGAGCCGGGCGGCAGTTGAGCTGGCAAAGGAATGGCGGACCGACAGATTCCTCAGGCGCCTGGAAGCTCAGCTTATTGTCATGGATAAACAAGGCATGTTCCTCATATCGGGAACCGGCGACGTAATCGAGCCCGATGACAACATCATCGCCATCGGTTCTGGCGGCGCCTTTGCGCAGGCTGCCGCTACGGCGCTGGTCGCACACTCTGACCTTTCTGCCAACCAGATTGTTGAAGAAGCCTTGAAAATCGCAGCCAGAATATGTGTGTACACAAATTCTGAGCTCTCAATTCAAGAAATATAGTGGGATTCAATGGCAAATCTTAGAGAGTTTACTCCAAGACAAATCGTAGAAGAACTGGACAAATATATCATCGGGCAGGATAAGGCTAAGAAGTCGGTTGCTATCGCATTGCGCAACCGCTGGCGCCGGAAGCAGGTGCCTGATGATCTGCGGGAGGAGATCTATCCCAACAATATCATCTTGATTGGCCCGACAGGCGTCGGTAAGACCGAGATCGCAAGACGACTGGCGCGGCTGGCCAATGCTCCATTCATCAAAGTGGAGGCTACCAAGTTCACTGAAGTCGGCTATGTCGGACGCGATGTGGAATCGATAATTCGTGATTTGACAGACCTCTCAGTCTCAATGGTGAGGACGGAAAAAACAGAGGAAGTGCAGGGTCTGGCAGAGAAGCATGCAGAGGACCGTCTGCTCGAGCTCCTGGTGCCGCCGCCAAAGACCCGGAAACGTGTTGCTGCCGACAGCCCGGATGAGCAAGGTGATGAAGACGACGTGGAAGAGCGCAACCGCCGGACGCGCGAGAAATTCAGAAGCAAGCTGATTCAGGGTGAGCTTGAAGATAGAATGGTCGAACTGGACGTACAAAGCGACCAGTCACCTTTGATGCAGATCATCTCGCCCATGGGCGTCGAAGAAATGGGCGTGAATTTGCAGGATCTGTTTGGCGGCATGATTCCCAAAAAAACCAAGCGGCGCAAAATGAAGGTTAGTGAAGCGCGCAAGTTTCTGGTGCAGGAGGAAGCCCAGAAGCTCATCGATATGGAGCAGGTGGTTCAGGAAGCCATAGAACGCGTACAAAGCTCAGGCATCGTGTTTCTTGACGAAATCGATAAAGTCGCCGGCGAAAACGGCAAAAGCGGTCCGGATGTTTCACGCCAGGGCGTCCAGCGCGACCTGCTTCCGGTGGTTGAAGGAACCAGCGTCTTCACGAAGTATGGCATGGTAAAAACCGACCACATTCTGTTCATCGCGTCAGGCGCATTTCACGTTTCCAAACCTGCTGATTTGATCCCTGAGCTGCAAGGACGCTTTCCCATCAGAGTCGAGCTGAACAGCCTCACGGCCGAAGATTTTGTGCGCATCTTGACAGAGCCCGAAAATGCATTGATAAAACAGTACGTAGCCCTGTTCCAGACAGAAAAGGTGGAGATAGTCTTTGGCCAGGATGCAATCAATGAAATCGCCGGCATCGCCAGCAGAGTGAACGAACGCACCGAGAACATCGGCGCCCGTCGCCTGCACACTGTGCTCACGGCGTTGCTTGAGAACTACTTGTTCGATGTCCCGGATAAAAAAGTTAAGCGCCTCGAAATTACACGTGAGCTGGTGCTCGAAACGCTTGATGACATCGTCAGGGATGAAGACTTAAGCCGTTACATTCTCTAGCTTGGATTATTCATGCAGCAGAAGGTTAATTCGTTGGGTGTTCAGCCTCTTTTAGGGGCTGTGAAAATAACTTGGTGAACTTCGAAAAGTCTTCGCTTTTTTTACTATCAAGGCCGGTGCCATAATAGAATGCCGAGTCATTTATTCACAGCCCCCTTCAGGCTGTCAAGACACGCTGAAGCGTGAACACCGACCCTACCCTCTAATAGTCAGAATTTCGATTTTGAGCGTAAAATGCCGGTTTGTGAATAATCAAGGCTAGGCATCACATTCAGAACGCGGGGGCTAAACATTTGATGTGCACGAGAGAGCTAACATATCAGGAACTAAAGCAGAGCAACGCGGTTGAGATTGCGCGCTGGCAATCCGGTTCTGACCACGAATGGGATGAATTTGTAACTGCATCGAACAACGGCACTATCTTTCATACACGCAAATTCCTGAGTTATCATCCTGCAGAGCGCTTCGAAGACATGTCATTGCGCTTTTTGAAGAGAGGAAAATGTCTTGCCGTTCTACCCGCAGCTATTAGACGTCAGGATGATGAGCTGAGTTTGGTCTCGCATCCTGGCGCCTCCTTTGGCGGTCCGGCTTTTAAGACAAATACATCTCTCAAAGACACGTTTTGTATTGTTGAGCGTCTGCTCGAGTTCGCGCAAAGGAATAGAATCGCGCATGTACAGATGACGCTTCCACCTCTGGTTTATCATTCCCGACCCGGAAACTATTTTGATTTTGCTCTGGCGGAATTTGGTTTCACACATCTGAAACGCGAAGTTTCCAGCGTCATACCGCTTGACTTTGCCGAGGAAGACACGTTGCTCATATTCAGTCCGGAATCACGCCGGGCAGTCCGGAAGGCGTTGAAGTCTGATGTTACCGTATCTGAAAGTAGCGACTTTGCAGCATTCTATGACATCCTGAAGAAGAATCTGAAGATGCGTCATGATGTGCATCCGACCCACAGCCTGGAGGAATTGCTGCGTTTGCAGAGCCTGTTTCCTGACAAAATCAGGTTGTTCGCTGCATACAAGGAAGAGGAAATGATCGCGGGTGTGGTTGTGTTCGAATGTAACGAAAGAGTGGCGCTTGCGTTTTATATAAGCCACCGCGAAGAATTGCAGGAGTTCCGCGGCGTCAATCTGCTGTTTCATGATGTCATTCGTTGGGCGATTCGTAAACGCCTGAAGTTTCTGGACTTCGGCATCTTTACCGTCAATATGAAGCCAAATTGGGGACTGGCCCGCTTCAAGGAAAGTTTTGGCGCACTCGGCGTCTTCCGCGATACACTCATAAGAAAAGTATGACTTTAACACAGTTGTTTGAAATGTTCTGATGGAGATGGATGTCTCTGCGAATTCTACACATCGCACCTTTCAATACCTCGGGTGTGCCGATCGCTTTCGTGCGGGCAGAGAGAAAGCTCGGCCACCTCAGCCGTCTGGTGACTTTGGCGCGAGATCGGCGTGGTTACGAAGAGGATATCAGCCTGGACCTGCCGTTCCTCGACTTTATCGGCACGCGCATGATCAAACGCCTGATTTCAAACCCGGACAAGCTGGAAATAAGCAATCGTGCCCGAGTGGGTACGGCTATCCCCATCACGTGGGAGCCACACGGACCGGCTGAGCGCACTTTAGTGCAAGTAAGGGAACGAATATGGCGCTCGAAAATCAGCGCCTTGTTCGAGACGATTGATTTCTGGAATTTCGATGTCTATCAACTCGATGGCGGCCTGGAATTCTATCGCAGCGGCGCCACCGTAAAGGAGTTAAAAGCACGCGGCAAGACTGTGATTTGCTGTTATACAGGCAGCGACCTGCGCACGCGCGGCGTGATTCCGGCAATTGATTCCCGGGCAGACGTCAATGTTACGGTAGAATATGACCATTTGAAGCTTCACCCGGATATTCATCACGTTCCATTCCCGTTTGAAGTCGAGGCCTATCCATATCGGCCTGGAAACGCCGGCAATGAGAATGTGGTGCGCATCGGGCATGCCCCCACTAACCGCGCAGCCAAGGGAAGTGATCAAATAATAGCAGCAGTGCAAAAGCTGAAACAATCATTACCTGTCGAATTGGTGTTGATTGAGAATGTTTCTTTCGAAAGAAGTATGGAGTTGAAATCACAATGTCATATTTTCGTGGATCAGATAGGTGATCTGGGCTATGGATTAAATTCCCTCGAAGCGCTTGCCATAGGTATTCCGGCGTGCTCATGTCTTGCGCCTGGCTTCGCATCAGATTATCCGGACCATCCGTTTGTGGTTATCGATTCTGACAATATCGTGGCAAAGCTAAGCGAGCTGGTTACAAATCCAGATTTACGCCGTAAAATTGGGCGCAATGGCCGGCAATGGCTGAAGAAACATCATGATAGCGTCAACGTCGTTAGGCGGATACATCAGTTGGCCGGCGTCGCCGATGACGCAAAGCAAGAAATTCAGTCAATATGATCTTCAATTGAGTGTGAATGTAAATATGTTGATCAATTAGGCGAATCAGCATCGCCTGATCTCAGTGAGCAGTTCTTGCCCCAACGGTAGTTTCGCAGTCTCACACGATGCTTACACCGCATTCTAAGGAAGGAGATAACTAATGAGTGTAGCCTTGATGTCTAAAGAGGCGCTCCGTGCAAGAATCCTCAGACTGATAATGCGGGGACAAAAACGGCGAAGAGTTTCCCCGAGCGATATTGACTACAGACGCATAAGACGCATCCTTATTGTGACAGCGCCTGGCGATATGAGTGACCTGCTGCTTGCCTTGCCGGCGATCCGAGCCTTGTGGCGTCAGGCGCCTCATGGTCATGTTACCGTCTTATCTCGCTGTTCGAACCCGGCAATACTCGAGGTGCAGGAATGCGTTGATGAAATCATGGATTTTTCCAATTCCGGGTTACGAGCCCTGGTGGGGAAGTTTTACTCCATGTTGCAGCTTTTGTGTGCCAGGTATGATTTAACGATATTGATGCCCGGGCGCGGCCGCTCCTGGCTTTCCGATTTTCTCGCCCTCCTGTCCGGAGCCAGATTCATCGTTGGCGAAAGCAATCCCCGTGCTGCGACAGGGGTACGAAATCTCGTCTATACCATCAACGTGCCACAGCCTCAGGAGACGCAGCATGCCATGGAACGCAACTTTGATCTCCTCCGGCATATTGGCGTCCACTCTGTTGAATATGGCAATCATCTTAAGCTAACCGATGACGAGGTAAACGAAGCCATAGAATACTTGCTCCAAAACGGCGTCAAGTACAAGGATTTTATTCTTGCTTTAGATTTGACAGCGGACCCAAACATAGGAAGCTGGGAAATTCACAAATATGTTGAGGTTGCCCGCCATTTTAGTGCAAAGCACGAGGCCCATATCTTAACATTTTGGGACATCGACTCACGGGAACGTGGCGAGCAGTTTGTAAGCGGTCTGCCTTTCAAAGCGATTTCTGCCAACCAAATGAATCTACGCATGCAAGCAGCGCTACTGAGTTGTTGCAATGTTTTTGTCTGCTGTGATCTCAATCTGATGCACCTGGCTGCGTGTCTTGGCGTCCCCCTGGTAGGCTTGTTCGAGAAACGCGATCCACACACTTGCAAGCCAATCGGCAACCGGTTTGCGGCAATTAAGTGTGCGAGTCTGAAATGTCAGGATATCGACGCATTTCGGGTTATCACCACAGCAGAAAGTCTTGTCGAGTTATACCCAAAGTCTGTAGAAGGCAATGGACGAGAGTTTGATATTTCGGAACAGGTTGTGGATGACTATTTGGGATTTGGCGATATTAATGAGAACTATTTGTGAAAAAACCGCAAGCCGGATTATGTGAGAGTTGCATGTTCGCCAGGAGCATAAAAACTTCCAAAGGCAGCGAGTTCATTTTCTGTGCCTACTCGAAACTCGATTCATCCTTTGCAAAATATCCGGGGCTGCCGGTGCTTGCATGTGATGGTTATACAAGACAGGAACGGAACTTAGACGGCGCAAATGACAACGATTAGGAGGGCTACCGAGATGCAAATCAAGGACATCCTGAAATCCAAAGGTCATGATGTACTCACCATAGACCACGAGAGTACAGTGCATGACGCCATCAAGGTTTTATTTAAGAACAGAATTGGTGCGCTGCTGGTTTTGGATGAGGATGATAACCTGGTTGGAATCATTTCCGAAAGAGATGTGCTCTGGGAATGTGTAGACCGGGACAATCTGCTCAGAAAAACCCTGGTCAGGCAGGTGATGACGACTGATTTGATCATTGGACTGCCTGACGATGAAGTGGACCATTCTCTGGCTGTGATGACCAGGCACAAGATACGTCACTTGCCGATCATGGATGACAGCAATATCGCTGGCATCGTCTCGATTGGCGACCTGGTGAAAGCCAAACTTGATGATATTTGAAGTGGAGGCGCGCTCGCTGAAGCAGCATCTATCCGCCAATTGACAACTTTAGTTGTTCACGGATGAGCCGCCGTCGATAGCACAAAAAGTCTTGACAATCACGAAATATTTCAATAAACTTGCGCATTCAACTATCATAGTCCTACCCTAACTGCCCTGCCTCATGAACCATCCATAGCGCAACTTAGGGGAAGACATGGTACGCAACAGGGAAAGGAGTCCGCTTGAAAGCATTTTCGTTCGCAACGGATAAAGGACATTCTCAGATCGGTGTTGAATACCGGGGAGATTTGTACAATTTTTCCCTTGCGTGGGAGCTTTACAAGCAACTCAAGAATCGTGGTCAGGGACCAGAGCTGAGTTTTCTGCAAATCATGGTGGAAGCGGACTTTTTCCATTTCGATACGTTTCAGGAAGTCTTGCTTGATTTGCAGCAAGTCCGCCCGATTGATGATCTCAAACTGAAGCCCCCCATTCAATTTTTGCCCCCGATTAGACGTCCCCAAAAAGTGATTTGCATTGGCCGCAATTATAGGGAGCATGCCGACGAGCTGAATAACCCTGTTCCGGATGAACCTATCTTTTTCAGCAAGGCTCCGTCCGCAGTGATCCCGCACGAGGCCAATATCCTTCTGCCCGCTGATGTCGGACGGGTTGACTACGAGGGGGAGTTGGCAGTCGTCATTGGCAAGCGAGGCAGGGATATCTCCCGCAATAGCGCCTTTGAGCACGTGGCCGGGTTCAGTCTGATAAACGACGTCACCGCTCGGGACATACAGAAGGGCGATCAGAAGGCGGGAAGACCCTGGTTTCGTTCTAAGAGTTTTGATACTTTTTGTCCTTTCGGACCGTTTCTTGTGCCCAGAGACACGATTCATGACTTTCGTGCCCTGAAACTCACCGTACGGGTAAATGGCCAGGTTAGACAGCAGGCATCCACCTCACAGATGGTCTTTGATATTCCCGAACTTATCTCAGTAATTTCATCATATTGCACCCTGGAATCGGGGGATGTGATAGCAACCGGCACACCCTCAGGCGTGGGAGCGCTCAGCCACGGCGATGTTGTCGAGATTGAAGTGACTGAAATTGGCATTTTGAAGAACGCAGTGGAGGAGCTGTAGTAAGCCTTCAAACTTTTCAGCGAGTACTACAGGGGTTTTTATTTACTAATTATTAAGGAAGGAGGACGTATGCGTTTTCCCAAGGAACTGGCAACTTCCCTGATTATGGCAATGGTTTTTGGCCTTACGACAGCATCTTTGTCGCACGCTGAGAGCCAAAATGAAGTCATGATCAAGTTCAAAAAAGGGGTGGAAGCCGCACAGGTTGATTCCCTGACATCGAGCTTGGGTTTGGTGAAAGTGAAATCAATCGATGCAATAAATGTCGATGTGTTTCGAGTCCCGCAGGAGCAGTCAGTATCAGAAGTTGCAAAGCTTTGTAGCCGGCTGACATTTGTCGAGTATGCTGAACCAAGCCAGCAAGTCAGGGCTTTTGCGGCAGAGGAGCCGCCGGCAACTGAGGCTGAAGCTGCACTCGCTGTGCAGGCCGAGCCGGCCGAATACCGTCCCGGAGAAGTGATTATCAAATTCAAGTCTGATTTTTCGCAGCAGCAGGCTAATGCCGTGCTTTCGAGCGTGGGTATTCAGGTGGTCAAACGCTTCGATGAGATTGGCGCGCTGAGGTGTAATATTACTGTCGACAAATCGGTATTGAAGGCGGTGGAAGAATGCAATGCCAATCCGAACGTAGAATACGCGGAACCGAATTATATCTACAAGGCAAGTGTCGTTCCGAATGACCCCCGGTTCAACGACCTGTTCGGCATGCGCCAGATCGATGCACCGGATGCGTGGGACATCCAGAAAGGCAGCAAGTCGGTTATCGTTGGCGTCATTGACACCGGCGTCGATACTGAGCACGATGACCTGAAAAACAACATCTGGCGAAATCCGGGCGAAACAGGCAGCGGTCGGGAGGACAACGGTATTGATGACGACGGCAATGGATTCGTGGATGATCATCGTGGCTGGGACTTTATTAATGATGACAACAATCCGTTTGATGATAACGATCATGGCACACACGTTTCCGGAACCATCGGCGCGGTGGGCGACAACAGTGAAGGCGTGGTTGGGGTCAATTGGAATGTCTCGATCATGGCGTTGAAATTTCTGGCCGGCAACGGCAGCGGAACCACCGATGATGCCATCGGAGCCATCATCTATGGCGCCAACATGGGCGCAAGAGTGCTCAGCAATAGCTGGGGTGGCGGCGGAAGATCCAACGCCCTTGAAGACGCCATCGAGTTTGCAAATGACAACGGTGTGCTTTTTGTAGCGGCGGCCGGAAACGACTTCAGCAACAATGATAGTGCGCCGACATATCCGGCAAACTACGAGGTCGCTAACGTGATTTCCGTAGCAGCAAACACGGAAAGCGATCGGCTTGCCGGCTTTTCAAATTTCGGCGTCAAGACAGTGGATTTGGCAGCGCCCGGCAACAACATCGTTAGCACAGTGGCCCGGGGTCGCTACGACTCGTTCAGCGGAACATCCATGGCAACACCACACGTTAGCGGTGCTGCAGCCCTGGTCTGGGCACAATTCCCGGACCTGACTGTAAACCGGCTCATCATTCGTCTGCTGGGCTCTGTCGACAAGCACATCAACTATACGGATAAGGTGCTAACCGGTGGCCGCCTGAATGTTGCGAAGGCCCTGTCTACAAATCCCATAATTGCCCGCACCACACGGTTGGACAATACCCTGGATGAAACCGGACCGTATGTTGTCGAGGCAGACATCGTTGATGATTCAAACTCGACGATACAGAGTGCGACGCTAACCTATCAGGTGACCGGACAGGATGCTGTTGAAGTCAACATGACCACGACCGGAAGCGACCACTACAAAGGCGAAATTCCTGGCCAATCCCTGGGTAGCACAATTGTGTATTTTGTGACTGCCACAGATGACGAAGGCAACACGGCCAGAGACGGAAACTACACCTTCTCCATCGCCGAGCCAACCAATGGCGGAGGCTGCTGTGGCAAACCGGCGGTGGAGCTTGATATGGCGAATTCTGTCCTGGAAACACCTATTTCAGCAGTCGTCAATATTGGCTTGTTTGTACTGCCAATCGTAGCGCTCAGACTGGTATCCCGCAAAAAGAAAAAGTAACCGTAACAGACTAATGACAGCATGAAGCATCACGCCCTCTTTGGTTCTGCCAAAGAGGGCTTTTTTATTTCGAAACGACAGCAAATCCGGTCGGCGCCATGTGGGCTTACGACAAAAGGCTTGCGTTTTTCCGTCTCGGCTGTTAATTTGATGCGTGCTGACAAATGCTGTTAAAGAATTTATGACAAGAAAAAATCTACTGGCGCACAGCGTGTTCGTCATTCTGACATGCATGCTGGTGTTGAGCTTGCTCGAAGACCGGCCGACGCATGTTGGGGCGATTTTGTACCGTGTGGCCGTTGACAAGCAAGCACCGGATCGCGCCACTGTTCAGATTGAACTACATGGGATTCGTGGCGAATCGGTGACATTGCGCATGCCACGCTGGACGCCCGGTTCGTACCGTCTGCGGGAGTACGCGCAAAACGTCAGTCAGATGCAAGCCTTTGACAATCGAGGTAACGCTTTACCGGTCGCCGAGGTGGAACCCGATGGCTGGCGCATCGATGATGTGCCGGACTCAGTGCTGGTTGGGTATGAAGCCGAGCTAGCGTTCCAACCCTGGTCCGGCCTGCAGGCGGATTCAAACTATGTTTTGCTCGAAGGTCCGGGCATCTTTATGTATGTTGATGGCCAGACGCATGTGCCGGTAACGGTTGAGTATGTTCTGCCTGCAGGGTGGGATATGGTGTCGCCGTTGAAATCTATCGGCGAGTCTGAGCGCTTTGCTGCGGAAAGCTACGACCATCTAATCGATGCGCCCGCACAGTTAGGGAACTTTGATCTGTATGAGTTCCCGTTGGCTGAAGCAGAAATCGAGCTGGTTTTTCATGGCGACGCGCACTTTGAACCAGACAGTTTCACGGCCATGGTAGAGAAGATTTGCCGGTACCAGGTTAGTTTGTTCGACGAGATTCCTTTCGAACGCTACGTTTTTTTCTACAAGATTCTGCCTGGCTATCGTAGCGGTGGTGGTCTCGAGCACATCAATTCAACCACGATCGGTTTGTCGGGCGAGCGTTTATCGCAGGACATTCTGAGCGCTGCCGAGGTCACGGCGCATGAGTTCTTTCATGTCTGGAACGTCAAGCGCATATTCCCGGAAGCATTCTCCACTCTGAACTATGACCGGGCGGACCGCACGCGGGCTCTCTGGTTCAGTGAAGGCGTAACAAGCTATTACGAAGCGCTTACCATGCTGCGGTCCGGTTTGTGGCAAGTCGATGATTTTCTTGATGAAATGGCGTATCAAGTCGCGCGTTTGCAGCTAAACGACGATCGGCTGCAGACCAGCATAGAGAAAGCGAGCTGGCATATCTGGGAGCGTGGCTACGGCCATCCCGGAGTTTCATTTTATAACAAAGGTCAGCTCCTCGGCATGTTGTTGGATTTGAAGATCAGACATCTCACGAAGAATCGCTTCAGCCTGGATGATGTCATGCGTTCCATGAATGAACAATTCGGCAAAACAGCCGTGGGATTTGACGATGATGATATCGAAAGAGTGGTTAACGAGATAAGCAAAGCTGATCTCTCGGGCTTCTTTGACGCCTATGTCGAGGACACGCACGAGTTGCCGTACGAAGCAGTTCTGTCTTTTGCCGGGCTGGAGTTCGTGCTGGAAGAATATCGTGTGCCGGACGCTGGCGACGTGGTGTTTGTTGGACCGGCTAACCGTATTGTGGCCGTGGAGTCATTAAGTTCCGCCAAACGGGCAGGTTTGCGCAAGGGCGACTTCTTGATCGCTATCGGTGGTGCGCCGGTAGAGCGTTTGAGCGACTGGGATCGAGAAGTTCGGCGTCGCCGCATTGGTGATACCCTCACCGTAACGGTGCGGCGAAATGGCAGCGATATCGAGTTGGATGTGCCCATTACCGGAAAAAGACAAATCAATTGCCAGATTAACCCCTCGCCTGCTCCGGATTCATTGCAGGCGGTGATACAAAGTGGCTGGTTCGAGGGCTGGACTTCTCAGCCGGACTCGAGAACTTACAGATGATAGCAGGTGCAGATTCTCAACTTGAATCGCTGTCAAACCACTGTTGCGGTGCCGTTTCGCCGCAGAAAAGATCTTGTGGCCATAAATAGTCAAGGCGCCTGGAATGGGTTAGCTTGATGGTTCAGCATCAGACACAAGTGGCGGATTCATAGTTATCATGTTAGACTCTTAAAGGATATTGCTATGTCCAAGGATGAAAACGAAAACGTCAAACCGTACTTGCGACGTGTGAAGAACTGGAAGGTTCGCAACATGGTCATGCTGTATCTTGAGGCCAGAGATAATTTCAAAAAGTGTAATTCGCTTTTTAAGCGTGGTTCATTCCTGTCATTCGAGAAGCTGCGCGACCTTTGCGATTTGCTCTTCGAGGCCAAGGAGGCGCACCATTTCATCTACAAGCGATTGATCGATCCCAAAAAACATAAATTTGAAAAAATAGACAAGTTCGAGCCTGATGAGATCGAGCTGGATTTCATGAACAACATCGGCTTGTTGTTTCACAAGATGATGGTTGCGCGGGAGTTGAAATATGTGATGGAATACTACAAAGAGGAGAGCGGCACGTTTCAAAAGAACAACGAAAGCTTGAGAACCCATTTGTCGCTGATCGATTCGTTGTTTGACGACGGCGTGGAGATAGTACGTTCTCTGATTCTGCGCAATACGGATAACATGCTGTTGCTCACATTTCTGCTTGAAAACGCAGAAACCACGAAGCGGCATTTTGGCAAGAATGCAGTTCAGATTGTCGAGCAGTTTGGCCATGGCAAGCAACTCGATGAAATCTATTATTCGGTAGGGACCTACTATATGCATTGCGGGCGGCTCGATAAAGCGAGGAAGATGTTCAAGTCGGCCTTGCGCCGCAACCAGAGGCATAAGCTGGCACAACAACAGCTACAGGTGATCGGTTAAGACCCAAATTGAGCGATTCATGCAAGGAAATCTTCACCAATGGGTTGTATGA
>CAZVSL010000050.1:0-7524 GCA_964629935.1 uncultured Calditrichaceae bacterium
CTTCCTTTGTCACCTGTTTGGGCACGCTGCCATCCTGATTCATTACCCAGATATTGTCGGCGCCGCCTTTGTCGCTGGTGTAGCTGATTTGTGAGCCGTCCGGACTGAAGCGTGGCTGCACTTCATAGGCCGGGCCGCCACGCAGCAACGTGGCCTGGCCGCCAGTTGTCGGCATGATGTAGATGTCTCCGAGCAAATCGAACGCGATCTGCTTGCCATCCGGACTGACATCGAGATTCATCCACGAGCCTTCGTCGGTGGTAAAGCTGACTTCTTCGGTTGGTCCAAGAGGCGCGGTGACGTCCCATTTTTTGTCATCGGTCGTGGTAGCCTCAGCCGTGTCGGACACAGTGGAATCGGATTGTGCGTTTAGATAGTTAGTCGTAAGCAGTAACGTTATCGTTATGAGCAGGACACGCTTCCAGTGCATAATAATCCTTCCGGAAATGAGGTGATGAGCAGAGCTTTGCAATAGATGGGTCAAAGTACGGAGGTTATCGGGAAAAATCAAGGTGTGCCATGTTAAGCATAGTCTGTATTTGACAAACGATGGCAATAGCTGATATTTGGCAGTTCTTTTTAGCTTGCTGATATGCAAATAAAGCCTCACATTGAAAAGTTGACATAACTGAAGAGATTCTGAATGCCCAAATCAATCAACGAGATACGGGAGAGAATCCAAAAAGGTCAGTATCGTTACTCCAGACCATGCTGTAAAAAGAATGATTCAAAGCTCTATTGAACGACATGAAATGGAACAAGCTGTCTTTAGCTGCGAAGTTATTGAAAACTACCCTGAAGATAAATACGCGCCCAGTTGCTTAATTCATGGCAGAACGCAAGCAGAACGACATTTGCATGTTCATGTTTCTTTTCCACCCAAAGTCGTTATTATAACATTGTACGAGCCCGATCCGGCAGAATGGATCGATAACCGAATTCGAAGGTAATTAATGAATTGTGTTTATTGCGGAGGAAAAATCGAGTCGAAAAGGGTGACTTTCGTCTACGATTATGACAATAATTATTTCCTGGTTGAAAATGTTCCTGCTGAGGTGTGTACACAATGCAGGGAGAAGACGTACTCTCCTGAAGTTACCGATGATTTGATTCGACTTGCGCAAAAAAAAACTCAAACCTGTGAGAACCGTTCAAGTACCTGTATTCGATTATTCCAGTCAAACAGTCACTGATTAGTAAGATGCAATGCCCGCCCTGTTTCCACAATCCACGGAGCGGGCATCTTCGTGTTGAGGTTCAATCACCTGCCTCGCAAATCCTCTCCTTCGCCGCCTCCAACCTCATGAGATTTTGAAAGACGGCGGCTTTCCACTCTCCTCCCTGCTTCGTGAAAATCCCGAGCGGCGCAACTTATGGTTTCTCCGGAAATATGATTTGATTGTTGAAAGAAGGAAGAAATCAGACAATCAATAAGAGCAGCTTACTGATAAGCAAGGACTTAGAATGGAGCATGTTACTATCCTCCCATGTAATTCGCAAGTAAAATTTAGCGATCAACGCTGCCTACCCAATAGTGCACGGATATAAACTTCACACGCTCAAAACAAAATCGACAAATTACTCTAAAGCAATACTTGATCCGGGCCGATTCTATTTGAGCGACACCAGGCGCCATCCAATAGATTTCGGAACTCTTCGATCTCTTAGTCGCCCAACTATCATATTATCAACAATTAAAGGAGATTCAGCAATGGCGAAGTTTCTTGAAAGACCACAAGGGGAGGATCATGATGTTGTTAAAGTCTCAAGCGACGGTGGGAACGGTGGTCATGATGCTGGCGTGATTGCGCTAAAAAGACAGGAAGCGAAGAGACAGGCACAGAAAAAAGCAAAGGCAAGGACGCTGGCGCGCCAGCAAGCTATTGCTGAAAGACTCGCATCTGCAACTGAAGAAGTGAGCGCTTCTCTGGATCAGTCGTCAAGCGCTGCCGAAGAGTTGGCACGCAGCGTCGAACAAATTTCCACGGCTGCTGATGAAACCTCTGCAGCCGCTGAGGAATCACGCTCGGCAATCGCGCAAATTCGAAAAGGCGCTCAGATAGGCGACGAGAAGGCCAAGATAATTCTGGATAAAGGTCAGAACCTGCAAGGGCTTGTGCAAGCCATTGCCACTGACATAAAAGCCTTGATCAAAGGCGTGCAGAAGAGTTCGGATGCAAATGCTGAATCGACAAAACTGATTAAGGAACTTGAGGATAACTCAGAACAAATCGGTGAGATCGTTGGCGCTGTGGTTCGCATTGCAGACCAAACCAACTTGCTCGCATTAAATGCTGCAATTGAAGCAGCTCGCGCCGGCGAACACGGCCGGGGCTTTGCGGTTGTCGCTGATGAAGTAAGGAACTTGGCTGAGAATTCAGAAGAGAGCGCCCGTGGTATTAGAAATGTTGTTGATGAAATACAGGCACAAGTGCAGCGGGTGGTCGATGATATCGACAACTCTACGAAAGAAGCGATGGCTGAGGTTGAAAAAGCCAATACCATTACAAAAGACCTGACCCAAATCGAAAAAGATATGCTCGAGCTGGTAGAAGGCGCCCAAGTGATCGCCAAGAATGCCGCTAATTCTCTTGCCGGAGCTGATGATTTTCTGAGTGGATCTGAAGAAATTGCCAGCAGTGCTGAAGAGCAAAGTAGCGCGACTGAAGAAGCCAGCAAGGCCCTGGAAGAACAGAACAAAGCATTTGCTGAAATGCAGGATGCTGCCGAGGGTCTGGCGCAACTAACAGACGCGTTGAGAAATGCCACCGACAGTCAGAAGTCTGCTGAGGACGTGGCTGCTGCCGCCGAGGAACTATCCGCGACAGTTGAAGAAGCTGCCGCTTCAGCCGCCCAGATCATGTCTGCCATCGAGCAAATCTCAAAAGGTGCCCAGGCCCAGGATAAGGCCTCGGCAAACAACCAGGCTTTGGGTGAAAGACTGGAAGCTGCGGCGAAAGGTATGCAAGAACGCAGCGAGCGTATCGACGAAAAGGTTACAGCCACAAAGGAGCTCTTGTTGCAGAACAAGTCAAATGTGGACAACCTTATTGCCAACATTGGCAAGTCCTCTGACGCAGCAAAGAAGTCAGTGCATAATGTAAGATTGCTGGATGACCGTACCAACAATATCTACAAGATTGTGGACAAGATCGTCAACGTTGCATTGCAAACCAATATGTTAGCTGTTAATGGCTCCATTGAAGCAGCCCGGGCTGGCGAATTTGGTCGCGGATTTTCAGTGGTAGCTGGTGATATTCGCACGCTGGCTAATGACTCCTCTGAAAACGCCGAGCGCATCCAGGACATGGTACGTGCCATGCAATCTCAGATCACGGTCGTGGCAGCAAATCTTGAGACCACTGCAAGCATCGCTGCTCAGGAAGTACAAAACGCGAAGAAATCGACCGAAAACCTTGACACCATGCAGACCGAAACCGCCGAAGTTCAAACAGGCATTCAGGAAGTCGCCGTTGGAGCGAAACAATCATTGGAAGCCCTGGAAGAGGCCAATTCCGCTGTTGCCCAGATCTCTCAGGCTGCCGAAGAAGCTTCTAAGGTGGTGTCTGAGGCTACCAAAGCGGCAGAGGAAGGCAGCAAAGGCATGCAGCTTATCTCTGAGGCTATCAACGATATTTCCAGCCAGGCTGATGAAATGCAAAACATAGGAGGATGACATGTCACAAGTTGACGCCGCAATAACAGAAGCGGGCGCCAGTGTCGACTCCGATTTCAGCGAAGGCCAGATGGTTGTTTTCCGTTTGTCAGAAGAAGAATTTGGAGTTGACATTAACAACGTCAAAGAAATTGTCCGGCTGCCGGATATCACGCCCATTCCCCGCAGTCCGAACTATGTCTCCGGTATCTGCAACCTGCGGGGCAATGTGCTGCCGGTCACAGATATCCGAATTCGCTTTGACATGGATGTCCAGGAAGCCTCCGACCAAACCCGACTCCTGGTCGTGGAAAAAAACGGACGGTTAACGGGCATGGTCGTAGACCAGATGCGTGAAGTGATGCGAGTGAAAAGTTCTCTGATCGAGCCTCCGCCTGCAGCGTGCAGAGGCATCGACCGCGAATTCTTGAACGGGATTGTCAAGATTGATGATGGTAAGCGCTTGATTATGATGCTCAGTCTCGACGAAGTCATAAACATAGATGTCGCAACAGCAAAAATGAGCGACATGGTCTCGTCGGATTACAAACAGCAGAAAAAGCGCAGCGATGATGATTCTGCAGAAGAGCACCTCGTGTCGTTCAACGTCGGCAAAGATGAATATGCGTTCGATATTGCCAGGGTACGGGAAATATTAAAAGTTACCGAGATTACGGCAGTACCAAATGTGCCGGACTATGTCCTGGGGTTATTCACAATCCGCAATCGTCTGTTGCCCATCATTGATTTGCGCGGTCTGCTCGGTTTGCCGAGACTCATTTCTGAACGGCATTCCTTGATTGACAGGGCCATAGTCGAAGAGCAGAGCTGGGCGGAAAAACTAAAGAGTGCTGTGAATACGCACAGCCACTTTGCAGGTGTATTGTCCGCCAAAAAGACAGCATTCGGTGCGTGGCTCGAGCGTTACAACACATCCAGTGTTGAAGTGGAAAAGACTGTAAAAGAGCTGAAAAGGAAACGAGCCAAACTGTACGCGGCGGCAGCCAAAGCCGTCGCAGCTCATGATTCCGGAACTGAGCAAACGCAGGGCTTCTATGAAGAACATCTCGAGCCCTTGTTGAACGCTGTTCTTGATTCTCTGAAGGAACTCAAGACTGTCATGCTCAAGCACGTGCAGCAAGATCAACGGATACTGGTCGTGGAATCTGATGCCATGACTATTGGTTATCTCGTCGATAATGTTGACGAAGTGATTCGGGTTCCACATTCAGTGATCGATAATACGCCTGCAATGGCAACTTCGGACCGCAAAGAGTTGAGGGCCGTGGCTAAACTCCAGGAAGGCAAACGCCTGATCATGATCATGGATGAAGCGGCGCTGGTCAAAAGCGAAACGAAGAAAATGCTGGATGAAATCACTGAACAAAGCACTTACGAAAAAACCGGAGACGGCAATAATCGTGATGATAAAACACTGGTCGAGCAGAGCCTGGATGAAGAGCAACTTGTGACCTTCTCCATTGACAATGAAGAATATGGCATTCGTATCATGCAGGTTCAGGAGATTAATCGGATACAGGATATCACTCATGTTCCGCGAGCGCCATACTTTATTGATGGCATGACCAATTTGCGTGGCGATGTGATACCCGTAATAAATGCCCGCAAGTTATTTGGCCTGGAAAACCAGGAAATAGACGACCGGACCCGTGTCATTATTGTCGATGTCTATGGGCATAAGACCGGCCTAAGGGTTGACCAGGTCAACGAAGTTCTCCGGCTTGCTAAGCACAATATTGAGGAGGCCTCGGCGCTTGTAGCTTCAGATGAAGCCAACCAACTTATCGAAGGGGTCTGCAAAATTGATGACGGCAAGCGCATGGTTCTGCTTATCGACATGGAGCACATTCTGGGCAAGAAAGAGCTCAGTGCTCTGAAGTCGGCATCAAACCATGGTGATAAGAGTGCAGGTGCGGCTCGAAAGCGCAAGCAGGATAAGGAAAAGTCATCAAAACAAGCGGAGACCTCAGCACCGAGAAAGTCGGCGACCCGGAAGAAAGCCGTAACCGGCAAGAAAGCGGCAAATACCAAAGCGAAGTAATCTTTGTGTGGCATTGGTTACAACGCTAAGAACGCTATCCATTATTGATGTTACTCCCCTCCTCTATCTCACCGGGGAGGGGACAAGTACTTTGAGCAGATAAGTTGGGGTTCTGCGGATAATGAATGGACTCGACTATGATCGAGCCAGAGACAATGGATTGAGCATTGATTGATAAACCATGAATTTAAGTGACAAAATCAGCGTCCTGATATGCGATGACTCAGCATTAATGCGTCGCAGCTTGACTAATATTATCCAGTCGTCTCCCGACCTGAGTGTAGCAGGAATTGCCAGAGACGGTGAAGAAGCGGTAATTAAAGCACGAGAATTGCGGCCAGATGTCATCACGATGGACATAAACATGCCTCGGGTTGATGGCATCACGGCATTGCAAGTCATCGTCGAAGAAAAGATTGCACCTGTTATCATGGTATCATCACTGACACAGGAAGGTGCAGTTATTACTTTCGAGGCCATAGCATTAGGCGCGTTCGATTATGTTGCAAAACCGGACGGCACAGTTTCCAGGCACATACAGGCAATTGCACACGAAATCAAAGCCAAGATCAAAGCTGCTGCACGACCCGGGACCATGCGAAGGTTGTCCAGGCAAACCGCGTCACCCGTGAGCCAAAAGCGCACATTCGGGTCAAAACGCAGTCAGAAACAAACAGCGACAGCGAGCGCAATTGGCTTTAAAGCAGTGGCCATCGGTATTTCGACCGGAGGTCCCAAAACGATTTATGACGTGCTGCCATTCTTGCCGACGAATCTCAATGCAGCCGTGTTTCTTGTACAACACATGCCGCCCAAATTTATTACGTCCTATGTGAAACGAATCGATTCCAAATGTCCGATGAGGTGTATTGAAACTGAGCCGGGCTTGACCGTCGAGCCAGGAACCATATACCTGGCCAAGGGCGGCTATCATCTGACATTATACCGGAAACTGAACAACAAGGTTATCACGCGCTGTTCAACTCAGCCAGACCATCTGTTCATACCATCCGTGGATGTAATGATGGATTCGGTATTCGACTGCTTTGGCAAAGACACCATCGGAGTTTTGATGACAGGCATGGGTAAAGATGGCGCCGAAAGCATGGTCAAAATCAATCAGGGTGGCGGTTTTACCATAGCAGAAAGCGAAGAGACCTCAATCGTATTCGGCATGCCACGAGAAGCAATTGAGCGGGGCGGAGCACGACTTGTGAGACCGAGTTGGGATATCGCAGAAGAGATCATAAAAGCAGTAGAGCAGGCTTGACGTCCAAACCGGGCACGCCGTGCCACGTCGCTTTCAAACGACAATCAACCTGGACACTGCTCCGAGATTTAGATGAGGTGCACATCTTGCACAACATTCTGATTGGATGTGCGAGATTCTTAAACGGATTTTGATAAATGGCACATGATGCAAACGCACCAGACTTAAGGCTTCTGGTGAATATGGTAATACATGATTTGGACAAACCGCTACGAGTGATCGAGCGGGTTTTGGAAAGAATTCAAACTGGAAGTTTCAATGTCCAGAATGAAAGCCACGCCCAAATCATCAGGTCCTCCCTGCGAACCGTCAGACGTTCGGAGTGTATGCTTCACGACCTGAATGACGTCCTTTCTACCCGCACACTGCCAGTCAAAAAACAGAAATTTCATCTCCAAGCTTTGATTCAAGATATCTGTCTGGAATTTCAGGTCATGGCTAAGTCAGAAGGCATCCATTTTGGCTGGCAATGCACAAATTCTGATGAAGTCTTTTCCGATCCGGAGCTAATAAGACGGATCATCGATAATTATCTGG
>CAZVSL010000050.1:7534-11009 GCA_964629935.1 uncultured Calditrichaceae bacterium
AAACCACACTTCTGCAGATGGTTCCATTAGTCTGGAAGCCAGTAGCCATAAGCCCTCAGGGTTTTCTGTCAAGGTGAAGAATACGGGTCAATCGATCCCTGAAGAACATATTGAGAAGATCTTTCAACCTGAAATACAACTAAATTTGCGGACCAACAGACAATTCAAAGGCCACGGGTTAGGGCTGGCATTTTGTAAAATAGCAGCTCAGGCAATTGGCGGCTCCGTGCGGGCTAAAAACCTTGCAGATGGCAAGGGGGTTGTGTTTGCTTTGCATTGTAAGAGCGACAGAGATGACCATAACAAATAGAGTTTTGATGCGAATTCTGAGATGAAGGAGTAACTCAAAATGAGCAGACTGAAACAGCCTGAATCATATTTGGCTAGCGGTTCAAACGAGCTAAAAATTCTGGAATATCAAATTGATGACCTGCATCTCGGTATCAATATCTTAAAGGTGAGCAGAGTTCTGGATTATCCGGATAGCTTGTCAAGACCCGGCTCAGGAACCCATCCCTCGGTGGTTGGCATGTTTGAAGACCATGGCAACATCGTACCGCTGGTTGATTTGGGCGAAGTGCTGGGATTCAAGAGATCGGAAGGCAAAGGCCGTGTCATCATTACAGAATTCTACGATGATATTAGCGGATTTCTGGTCGACTCCGTAGAACGCGTCTATACAATCTCCTGGAACGAGGTAAGAGGCTCGGATGAGATAATGAGCAACATCGAAAATCCTTACGTGTTGGCCATTGCCCAACCTTCGAACGATCTCAATATCATGCTTTTGGACTACGAAAAAATCGTACTTGAACTGGCACCTTCTATTGCCAAGAAGGAAAAAGCTGCCATTGAAAAGAAAAACTGGCGGGGAAATGAACAGTTGGTCCTGGTGGCGGAAGACTCTGCGCCTGTAAGAGAAATGCTCAAGGTTGAGTTAGAAGACCTGGGTCTGAAAGTGGTCACCACACGCGACGGCGACGAAGCTGCAAACGTATTCAATAGTAATTCTGAAATCGCATTGGTTATAGCCGATATCGAGATGCCCAAAAAAGATGGGCTTGCGTTACTCCGTGATATCCGTGAGCACGCTTCACGAGCAAGCACCCCAGTTCTGGTTTACTCATCAATCGGCGATATTGGCATGAAGGAGCGTGCCAAGGTGATGGAAGCAAATGGCCACATCACCAAGCTCGACATGAACGAATTGCTAAACTCGGTAAAAGAATGCTTGCAATAAGCAGTTGCAATTTGGTGCAATGGGCACGTAAACGCACTTAAATATGGAGGATATATGAGCAAGATACTACGCGCCCTTGATAGTTCTAATGAAGCTGAAAGAATGTATGCGGTTCAGGATATTGCTGAGGCAGAAGACAAGAATTTTGTCATACCGCTTATCAACAGACTGAAGCTTGAAGATTCTCATGCAGTCAAAGAGTCCATTGTGTTCTGCCTCAGAAAGCTGCCGTGTTCAAACATCCATGAAGATCTGTTCGAGATGTTTCGATCAACGGATGCATATCTGAGAAATGCGGCGGTGACTCTGTTTGGTTCCGAAGGCAAGTCAGCAGCAGAGTTTCTGGCTACCCGTCTCGACGATGCAGACAAAGAGGTCAGAAAGCTCATCATGGATGCGCTTTACGAAACCAGATTACCGGACGCGGTGCCAGCCATTCGCACCGGCCTGCAGGACCCTTCTGACAATGTCAAAATCACCGCTGTCGAATATCTGGGACTATTATCCGATAACGAAAGCGCGGAAATTCTGCTGCAACTTTTCAAACGCACCCCAGTGCCCATGCTAAAAACAACCATATTGGGGGCGCTGCTACAGATAGATGATCAGGAAAAGACCAGTGAAGCGTTGGCGCTCATTCTGCCTGATGGTGATATTAAAAACGTAGACACGCTCTTCCTGCCTGAGGTCCTTCAAATGATTGCAAAAATCAAAGACCGTCAGGAAATTCAGAACTTTTTGGAGCAGATCGACGACATCGATGCTTACGCCGAGGATATTATCAAATCCTTGCGTCTGGCAAAAGAGCGCTTTCCTGACATTTTAGAGTCCGAACGCATCTTTGGGCGTCTCATTCAAATAATAAAGAATCCGAAGATCGACTCGAACATACGTTCAAATGCCATTGAATTCTTACTGGAAGACGAACCGCTGAATTCTGAACAATTCTATCAGATCGGGCTGAAACTCAAAAATGATGCTAGCATGGGATTTGGCTGTGTTCAGCTTCTTGAGGCATCCGGAGAAGAGGCCGGATTCCAGGAAATAGAAAACATAATGAATGAGACAACCGACTTTGAATTGAGAGCACTTTGCGAAGACATTATCAGCACTGTCGAATCAAAATCGAGCTGACGACCAAATAGCAAAGTACAGGATGCAGACAAATTGACAACCAATTGTTGAGGTTTTGCTTTGGCAACACTTAGAGCCGAGGAATTTGAAACTCTCGCTGACTTCATCTATGCAAAAACCGGCATGCGTTTTGAGCATAAGAAGAAGTATTTTCTCTCAAAACGCATTAAGCTCAGGATGGATGAGCTGGGGATTGACGATGTCTCCAAATACGTCTACAAACTCAAATATGGCGATCCGACCGGACTGGAATTCAGCAATCTTACGGATCTGCTCACCGTAAACGAGACTTACTTTTTCAGGGATTTCCCACAACTGCAAGCCTTTGCCGAGCACTGCCTGGAGGACCTTTGTGATCGAAAAGCCACCGTCGGTGATTACAAATTGAGAATATGGTCCGCGCCATGCTCGTCCGGAGAGGAACCTTATACACTTGGCATAATCCTGATGGAAATGCTGGACAACTACAGGCATTGGGACATTCAGATCGTAGCCCATGATATCGACAGGCAGATTCTAAACAAAGCCAGAAAAGGTGAATACGGACAGCGCAGCATCAAGTATGTGCCAGCCTCATATCTGAAAAATCATTTCACCGAAATCAATGAGAATGGCAAGCTTCAGTACAGGATTTCTGAGAAAATAAGAAAAATGGTTACATTTGAGAATATTAACCTATCGGACAGAAATGCGATACAAAGCCATGTCGGGTTTGATTTTATCTTCTGCAGAAACCTGCTCATATATTTTGATGATATTTCCCGCAAGAACCTGGTCGATCAATTCTATTTATCCCTGAAAAGCGGCGGGTATTTGTTTCTGGGCTCAAGTGAGTCTGTAGGCAGAATTTCAACCGCCTTCCGTTTGAAAAAAGCCAATGGATACCTTGTCTACTATAAATGAACCTAAAAGTGTGACTGAATTTAAATTCCAAAACTCATGCATAAGGGCTTAGGAAAATGAAAAGCGTCCTAGTTGTTGATGACTCTACTGTGGTCAGAAACTTCCACATGAACATACTCAAGAAATCCGGTTTCAAAACAGATGGGGCCGAGAACGGTGTTGACGCCCTGGAGAAATCATTGCGGGATAATTTTGATC
>CAZVSL010000050.1:11019-13944 GCA_964629935.1 uncultured Calditrichaceae bacterium
GGAATCACATTCATCGAGAGATACCGGGAACAAGTGGAAGAGGATACACCAATTATCATCCTCACGACTCAGGAAGAGGAGATAAACAGGCAGAAGGCGTACGCCTCGGGTGCAAGTTTGTTTCTCGCCAAGCCCGTCAAACCCGATAGTCTGCTGTTGCACATAAAACTGTTGCTGGGTGAATGAGCATGAAAATTCAAAAAAAACACAAATCAGTGCAGGTCGCACTAAACTCTGATTGCACTATTATCGACGCTGAAGCGGACGCAGACAAGTTGCGAAGCCTGTGTGACGATATGACGGCATGTGCAATCGATGCCAGTGAGGTAACGGAAATTGATACTGCCTATCTGCAATTGCTATTGTCGCTTAAAACAACTGCAGAGGCGGCAAATATCGCCTTTGAATTACGCAATGTGTCCAGCGAATTTCAATCGGCGCTTGAAATCTACGGCCTAAAAACACAGATATGATTTAGGGAGCCCAGAAATGGCAAAGACAATTCTGATAGTCGATGACGCTGGTTCCATGCGAGGACTGATAGCCATGACGTTGAAGGGCGCAGGTTACGACGTTGTCGATGCTTGTGATGGCCAGGACGCCTTAAACAAGATCGGCAACCAGCCAGTAAATATGGTGATCTCCGACCTAAACATGCCAAACATGAACGGCATCCAACTGGTGAAAGCGTTAAAATCGCATCCAAGATATAAATTCCTTCCGATCGTGATGCTGACCACGGAAAGCGGGGAATCGATGAAAAAAGAGGGACAGATGGCCGGAGCAAAAGCATGGATTGTAAAGCCATTCAAACCTGATACGGTGTTGAAGGTCGTAAAAAAAGTAATCGGATAGCACAGACATGGATGATCTGAACAAGAACTTGATAAACACATATCGGCAGGAATTCTTACAAGAGGCAAAAGATACTATTGAGCAGATTTCCACTGAGATGTTGGTCCTCGAGGCCAATCCAGATAATGATGAGTTGTTGGATTCAATCTTCAGAGGCATTCATACCATCAAAGGAACTGCGGGTGTCTATGAAATGCAGGACATTTCAGACTTCACACACCACCTTGAAGAAATCTTCACTGCCTTACGCGAAAAGAAAATTACATTCTCCCCGGAACTGGTAGATGTGGTTCTGAGCGGCATAGACCATGTTGCCTTGATGTTGAAACAGCATGAGTCCAGGGGCCAAGCAACTTCAAATCCGGAGCTGGTCGAAAAATTCAGATCTTTCTTGAGTAGTGATCAAGAAACGTCGGTTGCACGGCAGGCAGGTGCGCAAAAAACAGCCGAATATGCAGAAAAGGCAACGTCAAACGGCAAGCGTCACTTAGATGACCTTGTACTGTCATTTCCGGAGCCGGCCCTATCTTCATTCCAGAAAGCATTTGCAGATGGATTAAACATCTACCGAATTCGGTTGCTTTACACCTCTGAGATGCTTGAGAATGGCTATGATCCGCTCATTCTTCTTAAGAACCTGCGTGAATCAGCCACAACATATTATGCTAAGACACCGATTGAAGCAATTCCGGTAATATCAGATTTTGAACCACTTCAACTTTACTTAAAACCGACTGTATTTATCGCTACAAACTTAAGCAGTGAAGAAATCGCTGAGCTGAGCTTCGATCCGGACCTCATCGACATTCAGGATCTGACCAGCCCCGGCGACGCCTCAAGCGAAGGCGTTGTCGAGATTGACCAGGCCTCGGTGCAGGATTTCATCGAAAGTGTCGTCGAGTGGCTGGAGAGTGCGGAGCGTCAGGTTATCAACTATGAACAGAACAATTCTCTTAAAGCTCTGAATGAAATCTTTCGTATTGCCCACAATATAAAGGGAGATGCTGCCTATCTTGGCCTGCTTGAACTAAAGACATTCAGTCACGCCTTCGAGGCTTTGTTGGAAAGGCTCCGCTCCGGTGAACTCGCTAAAACCGCAAACATCATCGATGTTATTCTCAAATCGCTGGATTTCATCAAAAAGTGTGTTAGCAATCTTGCAAAGAGCAAGCCACTGCCGGACCTGCCGCCCGTGTTCAGGACTCTGCAAGAATACCACAGCAATATTAGAAGAACAACCAGGCCCATCATAAAGGAATCTTTCCTGCTCGAAGTCCCGGCAGAATTTCGGGACGTGCTTTCCAACCAATTGCTGCAATATAAAGCTATTCTCGCAACAAACTCGGATGAGCCGATTTCTGACAAGAAGCGAGAAAACATCCTGAGAGCTTTGCGAAAATTGCTGAACACCGCACGCTTTGTTCAGCACCCAACCTTGCAACAGATCACAGAAAAAGCACTCAAAGAGTTGAAAAACCAGAGCCAGGCAAAGTTCTCTCAGGCCGTCGAGGAATTGGTTCATTATATTGATGACCTGGAGGAAGAACCAAGCCTCCTGGGTGAAATACTGGTCTCAGAGGGCAAAGTAGACAAAGACGATTTGAGCCAGGTACTTTCGAAGCAAAAACGCATCGGTGAAATGTTGGTTGAGGCAGGAATGGTCTCCCAAGATGATCTCAACCAGGCCCTCGAAAAGCAGCACGAGATCAAAGCACAGGCTGCGGAGAAAGAGGAAAAAGCCACCGAACCTGAAATTCGCACGATGCGAATCGACGAACAGAAGATTGAACATTTCACAAACATTGTTGGCGAAATGTTGATAGCGAGAAACACCTATACCTTTCTGCTCAATGAGCTGGAAAGCGCGAATGGAAATACAAAGGAAGTCATCAAAACCTTAAAGGAAAACTTGCACCTCTTTGCCAGACTCACAAACGACTTGCAGCACGGCGTCATATCTCTCAGAATGATTCCGATCAAAGGTATTTTTCAGAAATTCAATCGGGTTGTGCGAGATATTAGTCGCAAGCAGAAAAAGGTGATTGTGCTCCAGACAGAAGGTGATGATAT
>CAZVSL010000050.1:13954-19632 GCA_964629935.1 uncultured Calditrichaceae bacterium
GAAAGTGGCTGACGTGCTATCCGATCCCATGGTGCACCTCGTCAGAAACGCCTGCGACCATGGTTTAGAGACGCAGGAGGAAAGGATGCAGATTGGTAAAGCGGAGAAAGGCACAATTACGCTCAGGGCCTCCCGGGAAGGTGGCAACTTATGCATTCGGGTGATCGATGATGGCCGCGGAATAGACCGTGAAAGGCTGTTTCAGAAAGCAATTAATGCAGGCTATGAATTCAAATCAAAAGACGATCCTGAACTTCTTGACATGGTTTTCATGCCCGGTCTGTCCACCAAGACAGAAGTGTCCGAGATCTCCGGGCGTGGCGTCGGGATGGATGTGGTAAAGACAACCATCAAGTCCCTGGGTGGCACCGTTAAAATTAACTCAACGGAAAATCGGGGAACGGAAGTAAAATTGTCGTTGCCGACCACCATGGGAATCGAAACTGTTTTGTTTCTTGAGTCTGAGGGACGCCCCTATGCGATTTCTTTGGACTATGTTGTCGAAACACTGAAATTGCCGTTGAAAGCCCTCCGTGCTGCCGGCAAACAGATGATGTTTCATCATCGTGGGGAAGTATTGATGGCTCGGCCGCTGCAATCACTATTGCATGCGAGCACGAATGGAAGCACCTGTGATCTACGCAACAGCCAAAAAACTGAAATACCAATCGTCATAATCAAATCACCAAGCGGCAAGTATGGCCTCGTCGTCGACCGGCTGGAAAGAAACCTGGAAGTGGCAATAAAGCCGGTGCCGCCCGAGCTCGCACACATCGACGTGATCAGTGGGGTCAGTATCATGGGAGATGGCAAGGTACTATTAATTCTCAATCCGGAGAAGCTGTGAGAATATGACGTTCACGATAATAACAAGCTATATAACGAGTAAAGGTGGCAAAGATGAATAAAGAGCTGCACGAAATCCTGTCGAGCAACAAAACTGACATGCTCGATTTGTGGAAGAAACAACTATTCACGAAATCCAAGCAACTCGTCGAGCTGATCGGGCTGGAGAAACTGAAAGCCAGAACCGAAGAATTCCTGGACTGCCTTATTGAAGCACTGCCTGCCGACAATGATGTGCAAGCAGATGCCTACAAAGGTACCCGGACTTTGTTGCGGGAATTGAGCAAAGAACTGACAGTATACAATCTTACGCCCTCAGAAACGGCGATGTTTGTCTTTTCGATAAAGGAAGCGATCTTCCCGATTCTGCAATCCAAACTGGAAGCAAGGCAGTTCGCCCAGACAATCCTGATTATCAATACAAAGATAGACCAACTGGGTCTCATGACCTTTGAAACTTATCTTAATATAAAAGAAAATCTCATCCATGAGCAGCAGAGAGCATTCATGGAAGTGTCCGTGCCCGTAGTGCGGGTGTGGAATAAGATTCTCATGGTACCGTTGATGGGGATGCTGGACAGCTCACGGACTGAATTGATGCTCGAAACCCTCCTGGACAGCATAGAAAAAACGCAAGCCAAAGTTGCCATCCTCGACATTTCCGGTATTCCTGTAGTCGATTCGCTGGTTGCCGGACATTTGATCAAGGCGGCCTCGGCAACTCGTTTGATGGGGGCCGATTGTATCATTACTGGAATCGGTTCAAAGATATCACAGACAATGGTTCATCTCGGAATTAATCTCTCAGAAATAGTGAGTAAGACAACGCTTGAAGAAGGCCTTAAGTTGGCTTTCAAGATAACGGGCCAGAACGGGAGAGAATAACTTCATGTCACAAATTTCAGAAGTATCAATTATCAAGCTCGGCAACAAGATAATCGTCCCCATTCAAAACGAGCTTAATGACGCGACGGTCAAACGCCTGCAGGAGTCGATTCTCAATAGCATTGAAAATACCGAGGCTAAGGGATTGATTATCGACGTCTCGACCCTTTCTCTCATCGACAGTTTTCTGGGGCGTGTCCTGGTAGACACAGCGAAAATGGCCAACATCATGGGTGCAGACACGGTATTAGTGGGCATGAGAAAAGAAGTCGTCTTAACGCTAATACAGTTGGGATTGATCATCACGGATATCTGTACCGCATTGAATATAGAGGATGGTATCGGCCTTCTTGATAAAATTATTGGAGGTGACAATGGCCGCCATCCTGGACCATAGAATTGATATTCCGGTGGTTAGCTTTGAAGAGGTGATTCTGGCCAGACAAAAAGTCAGATCCTTGATGGAAAGTCTTGGTTTTCCGCTTCTGGCACAAACCCGAATTGTCACTGCGGTATCTGAGCTTGCCCGAAACATGGTTATTCACGCAAAAAACGGCAACCTGAAAGCAGAGAAAATTGAAAGAGGCGGGCGCCTTGGCGTGCAGTGCATCTTCCAGGACCAGGGTCCCGGCATCGCCGATATTGAAACAGCGATGCAAGAGGGTTTCAGTACGACAAACTCTTTGGGAATCGGTTTGAGTGGCTCCAAGAAATTGTGCAATGAATTTAGTATCACTTCTTCACCCGGCAAAGGAACGAAGATAACCATAGCAGAGTGGCTTTGATGGAACAACAAGTGGTCCATATAGACAATGAAATGGACATTCTACGCGTCAGGAAAGCAGGCATTTCCATGGCTGCTGCATTGGGCTTCAGTGACATCGAATGCGCGGAAATTGAAATTGTCATTTCCGAATTGGGTACAAATATTGTCAAGCACGCGAATGCCAACGGTATCGTGTATCTCACCCCTTATGTTAATAATGGTGTGCAAGGACTTGAAATAAAAGCAAGCGACTACGGCGGATGGCGTGAAAACAACGTAGCTTCGCGGCCTACCGCAGTGGAGAATTTTGTTCAGGATGGCTTTTCCACCTCAGGCTCGCTGGGGATCGGTCTATCCGGCGTAAGAAGGATCGTGGACGAGTTCGATCTTGAAAGAAAAGAAAAAGGCGGCATTGAAATCACCGTCAAAAAGAACATTCGAAACAATCAGAAGACTGATATTGGATGTTCTGCCTTCAGTCGCCCAAAATTCGGAGAAAATTACTGCGGAGACGGCTACTTTATCAAGCAATTACACAAGGGAATCTTTTTCAGTATCATTGACACGTTAGGTCACGGATGGGAGGCTTACGATGTGACTCAAAAAGCCCTCATTGTAATTGAAAGCAATTATCACAAGCCGCTGACAAACATTATTGATGACTGCCACAAACAACTAAAAGGGGAACGAGGCGCCGCCATTGCACTCGGGCAAATCGACACTCAGAACGGGATATTTAAGCACATCAGTGTGGGCAACATCGAAACAAGAATCTATGGCGCTGACTGTATCAAGCAGCCGGGTTATTTCAACGGCACGGTTGGCGTCATTTACGGCAGTATCCGTGAGGGAGAATATCCTTATAAAAAAGGCAATTGCATTATCATGCACTCTGATGGACTCTCTGCCAAATTTGACCCGGACAGGCTCCTTCTGAGAAAAAAACCGCAAGAGATTGCCCACCACATTTTCATGAATTATGCCAAAGGACATGACGATGCGACTGTCCTTGTGCTGAAATAGTCATGGCAGATCAGCATCAATACAACGTCGGCAACACTCTGTTTTATCGGTATTTGATAAAAATTCAGGTTTGATATGCAGCTTGCAGTAATATTACTTGGTCTCCTATCGTTTGCTCTTCTCTGCCTGCTCCTCCTCGCAAAGAGAAGAGCGCAGAACCTGGCACACAGATTTCGCGCTTCAGAGATCTGTTACAAAAATGCGTTCAATCAGGCGACGGATGGTCTGTTCCTGCTTTCCGGCGAGTTGGAGGTTCTTGCAGCAAACCCGGCAACCGTAACACTGCTTGGCTACAATGCGGAGGACTCGTTAACCGGCAAAAAAATCGCTGACCTTTTAGGCGAAGCGTTTGAGGCCAATAAACTTGCTCGACTCTTGAATGAGACAGCCACAATACAAAACCTTGTGCTAACAAAGACTCAAAATGATAATCACGTCATCAAATTGTCTCTGAATATTGCAAAATTTTTTGATGCAGAATCCCAATGTCACTATTATCACGGAGCCTTGAAAGATGTCACCCTTAAGCATCTCGCCAGAGAGCGACAGGAGGAGCTGGTCAGAAGAATTCGCCAATCCGAAACGCATTACCGGAAGCTGTTCGTTCACGCGCCAACCGGCATGTTCCTTACGTCTCTGGATGGCGATATTCTTGAAGTAAATGATACACTTGCACAACTGTTAAACTGCAGTCCGAATTCATTGAAAGGGAAGAAAATCGCCACTTGTTTCGGAGACAATTTCGATGCAGACAAGTTTGCTGAGCTTCTACATGCGAACGGCAAGATAGAAGATTTTCGCATCACCCCTCCCGTTCAAGACAACATTACCATCACGCTGTCTATAGACGTCAACAAGATCCATGATGCTGAGAATCACGTGGATTACTATCAGGGCACAGTCACAGATGTGACACATTTCGCCAGGAGCGAAATGCAATTGAAAAGGCGAGACATCGCCCTGCAGGAGAGAATCAGAAACGAGGCCGAATCAGGCAAAAGAACAGGCGCCGTGCTGGTCGAGACTGACGCCAAGCTGTCATTAGTCAGCAACCAGATGAAAACATTTACCAGGAAAATAGAGACGGGCACAGAGAACGCCGTCGGCCGGTTTTCCGAGCTTCTCGAAAAAATGAATGACTCTATTGTTCAGAATACGCAGCTCGTGAAAACCATTCAGGACAAAATGTCGATGTCGCTCATGGGCGATGAAGACGGACAGCAGGATGATGCCAGCAAGAACAATATCAAGACGGTGCACGAAAAATATGAACAGATGCTGAACAAGATCATGGATCAGCTCACCCTGATCCTGGATCGCAAACAGGATGACATTAAGAACCTCGACCACATAAAGGACATAGTTGAAAAAACCACACCGTTCTGGGGAGAAGTGAAGAAAATCGCTATGCACACGAAACTGGTGGCGCTGAACGCATCGATTGAAGCAGCCAAGGCCGGACAGTTCGGCCGGACATTTTCAGTAGTTGCAGATGAGGTCAAAGCACTGGCCGATCGCACCATCAAGTCCGGCGACGCTGCGTTTCAAATGCAAAAAGAGCTGGAGGATGCAAACCGCTCCATCGATGACTCGATTTCTCTTCTCAAAGAAGCGATGAATGTTGAAACGCAGTTTATCAACTCCACGATCATGCTGCTGCAAGATGTGGTCCTGTCTCTGGTTGACTCCTTCGTGCAATTGTCAGACAGAATAGATGTGGCGTTGGAAGAATCCGCCAGTTTCAAGGATAGTTTTAACTCGATCATCTTCAATCTGCAATTTGAAGATATCAGCAAACAAATGACGCAGCACACTGTCGAAATTGTCAATTCTCTGCAAAAAGAAATCCACAAGCTCGGCTTGCAGAAAAAGGTCGCCAGCACGTCCAGTCTGGAGGTCAAGAAGAATCTAATTCGCGAAACTGACAAGATATTTACGATGAGCGAAGAAAGAGTTGAGGCGCGTAAAAAACTTGGCGTAAATGATGACGAGCCCGGCAAGCCACAAAAGGAGCCTCAGCCATCAAACGCAGAGGATGACGATGAGGATGTGACTTTTTTCTGACAGCATTCCTAAGAGAAGTAAAAATAAGGTGTAACATATATTAAAGCGATGACCACGACCACCGTTCGTGGTTTTGTTAGGCAGAAACATGTGC
>CAZVSL010000051.1:0-3575 GCA_964629935.1 uncultured Calditrichaceae bacterium
TCTCCTGAGCTATTTGTTAGCCCGAAGCTGTACACTCCGTTCCCCCTAATATAATGTGTGAGGTCGGCTTCGACCACTGTGAACTGGTTCACACGTCCGAGGCTTGAGATTGCCGTTCCGCTCATTGGCGGGGCATTATCCCAGGTGAGCAAATCCTCGTTCCACGCTGCGCTGCCATCGGCATAATTGTTGGAAACCAGAAAGAAAGAACCGCCGTCGTCGCTGTCATTCACAACAAACAGCTTGAGTTTCACGCTTTCGATATCGCCGTGCACGCTGGTGACATCGAACTTCAGGTAGCTGTTGAAGATATCTTCAGCGTCCACTTTCATCGAGGAGTCGTCGCCATAGTTCTTCGTTGGTCGTGAGGACTTCACCTGCGCATCGTCAGTTGGCCTGAATGTGAAGGTCTGGCTGCCGTCACCGTCAATTCGAACGAAGGTTGCCGCGGCGCTCTTATCCCTATCCATTAATGTGCTAATCGGATTATTTGAGCCAAACACATCGCCGCTCCACTCAGTGAAGACATAGCCCGAATCCGGAACAGCCGAGAGCGCGACTATTTCATGATCTTTGTAACCTGAGTCGGGTGATACGGGTGTGAGCTCAACGCGGCCATTGCCGACCGTTTGCACTGCGAGCTTGTATTTTCTGACAAACTGTGCCGAGACAACCTTATTGTTATCCAGCCTCAACGTGTCCGGGTTGGTCATACCAGTAAGGTCTCCGCCCCAACCGTCGAAAACATAGGCTGAATCGGCTGCGGCGAATATACCCACACGTGCTGTATTGGCGGCGTCAAATCCGAGTGTGGTGAGCAAAATATCGCCGTCATCATTTGCACCGACGGTAACGTCGTACGGGCCGCCGTATATCCAATCAGTCCAGCCCGCGTTTTTTCCGGGACGCGACGGTTTGATCGAGATGAAGTCTTCCTGGTAGAAATGGTTGACAATATATGGCAGCCAGACATCGTCGTCGTCGGGAGGATAGTCAGCCACTTCATAAAGCCAGTTGAAAGCTCGCAGTAAGGCCTTGTCAGACCAATTCCAGACATCGTAACCGGCGCGCCACAAGATCACGGCTTGCATCAATGCACCTTGCAACCCTTCGTACACATAATTTTCTCGTGGGGGCGGCCAGACAAACCCGCCAGCGCGGCGCTGGTCATCCGGCAAAACGCCGTCGACGTTCTGACCGTTGATGGTTGCGCCGGCAGTATTGATGCCCACCGGATTCTGCGGATCTGCTTGCCAATCCAGCTCACCAAAACTGAAGTCCGAATAGGCGCTGCGGTCGCCGAGATAGCCCTGAAACACCAGCGCCGTGCGCGCCAGCTCTCTGGCGTCTCCCAGATACGCTGCGACCGCAGCCCGGCTGGCGCCGCATTGCGTTCCCCAGTTGTTGGGGCGGTCCTCATGTGTGGAAACCAGAGTGCGCCCGCTCAAATCTTTGTTCAGAAGCGTTTGCAGCCAGTCCCGGAACACGGCGTCCTCTGTTGGCGGCAGAGCGACAAGGTCAGCCGCGATCACGTAGGCCGCTAATTCTCTGCCCAGGGCAAGCGCTTCAACGTCCTGGCCTTCCTCCGTTCCAATAGCGGCCATGCAAGCCTCGACAACCTCAGTGCGATACTTGCTGGCGCCGGTCCTGGCGTAGACCAGCGCCTTTGCCAACACGCGCACGTTGACGGAATCAACCTGATCCGCCAGGTTTGGCGGGCCAGCCGGCAAGTCTGCCTGATTCTGAAGCGTTTCCCAACTGATGCCGGTAACAGGCAGGCTCTGTAACTCAGCCGTGCCAACGAAAATGCCTTCGCTAAATCTCGCGGAGGGCGCCTGATTGAAGATAGCGGTCACGGTCAGGTTGGAATCGACGCGCAGGGTATCGGGATTGGCGTAGCCGCTACCATCGCCATCCCAACCTGCATGCACAAATCCTGCTGCCGGCGTAGCCGACAGGACAACATCTGTTCCTTCATAATATACACCTCCGGACGGAGACAGAGTAACGTCACCTGCACCGACGATATTCAGGGTAACCTCATACTTCGGCAATTCCCGGAACACCGCCGTGATCGATTTGTCGCCATCCACAATCAGCGTGTCCGGATTGTGGTCACGGCCGTCCAGCGCACCATCCCAGTCGACAAAGCGGTAGCCGGAATCGGGAACAGCGGTCACGATAAGGCGCGTGCCATTTTCGTAAGTACCGCCGGTCGGGTCCAGGACAATTTGTCCCGGACCATTAGTAGATGTGGCTATTGAAAACTGTTGGGCCTGAGATGATATTGGATGGAAAAACAGGATACTGCTCAGAATGAGAATCGTTGCCAGTGTGCTGCTCGATGCCATGGCAAAAAGCCCGATCACTGGCTGTAGTGCCGGTTTCAAAGTACCCGCCATTGCTCCTCCGTCGATGTCCGTCTCTAGTTGCAGTGCCAAAAGGCGCGGTCATTGATGAAAATGTTATATTATCTGAATAGCAGATGCTGAGGCCGCTATAACCGCGCTAGGTCTGATGTCGATCCCCCAGTTGGACAAGGTCACTGTGAAAGCTCAGATGAGATGTCTTGGATCGGTACCTATAATAATACCATAAGTATGGCGTTTATGCGCAGACTTGTTGCCTTGGCTGGCTAAATTGTATCCTCGCGGCGAAAACTGCATCCCACCTCAAAGCATTCGGGAATAGGTCAGCAAACAGGCAAGCGGGCAGGAATCTGAAAACCCAGTTTATAAGCAGGGATCGTCGTTCATTTTCAATGACATTGCCTGCGAGCCAGCCAGACTATTACCATCATAAACAAACGGGAGTTTTGAGATGAGCTACTATTTCAGCAAGGTCCTGAACGAGCCATTTGACCAAGCCATCGAGAAGGGGACGAAAGAGCTGCAAGAAGAAGGATTCGGCGTATTGACCGAGATCGACGTCAAAGCAACGCTGAAGAAAAAGCTCGATGTCGACTTTCGTAAGTACAAGATTCTGGGTGCGTGCAACCCCCACTATGCGCATCAGGCGTTACGCCTGGAGGATAAAATCGGCGCCATGCTGCCCTGCAATGTTATCGTGCAGGAACGCGATTCGAATCAGGTCGAGGTCAGCGCTGTCGACCCCATTGCATCTATGGCTGCGATTTCAAATCCCGAGCTTGAAGGCGTAGCGAATGCGGTGCAGAGCCGGTTGCGCAAAGTGATAGAGGGACTTTAAGAAAAAGATTCATGCGGGCACGCCGGCGCCCGACCTGTTATTCTCAGAGATAAGAAATCCAGGCGCCTTGGTTCTTGCAGAAAAGATTTTCTTAAGACGAACAGATTCTGCGCTGTTATTACAACAATATATAAAACAGGCACTTGCAAAAACAATGAATCTATGGCATAGACGTTGCATTAAGTAGTACTTGCAGTGTTCATGTCTTCGAATTTTTGCAAGCTTAGCCTAATGGAGCAGAATCATGAAACGAATGAAAACCAAAGACCAGTACCGCGTGCGCACGCACTTGATTCACGGCAATTTTGAAAGCAAGAAATGGGATTACGACCACCACATCAATCCACCGATTTCTGCTTCTGCCATGT
>CAZVSL010000051.1:3585-8770 GCA_964629935.1 uncultured Calditrichaceae bacterium
CTGAGCTCGGCGCACCGCGGGGCGCAGGGCTTCAGCGAGTTTGGCAGCGATGAAATCGAACCCGGCCAGCATCATCCGATTTACATCTATGACCGCCTCGACGAGCCCAGCCGCGGCATGCTGGAGGAGAATCTTGCTTATGCTGAGGGTGGTGAAATATGTCTTACCTTTGCGACCGGCATGGCGGCCATCAGCGCTATTTTTGGCGTCTTGTGTCAGCACGGCGATGAGGTGGTGGCTCATGAAGTAACCTATGGTTGCACCTACAGCTTGTTAAAAAACTGGATGCCGCGCTACGGCGTGGAAACCAGATGGGTAAACCTGAACGATGAAGAAGCGTTGAGACAGGCGATCACGCCGAAGACGCGCGTTCTCTATTTTGAATCGCCAATCAATCCGACGCTCACGCTGATAGATATCGCGGCCAAGCGCAAGCTGGTGGATGAAATCAACGCCGGTCGTCCGGAGGAAAAGCAGATCAAGATCGTGGTGGATAATACATTTGCAACGCCATATTGTCAGCGTCCGCTGGAGCTGGGCGCCGATTTTTCTGTGCAAAGCCTGACCAAAGGCATCAGCGGATTTGGCGCAGATATGGGCGGCGCCATTGTCGGACCCAAAGCGTATCAGGGCAAATTGATGCTGTATCGCAAAGATTTCGGTGGCGTGCTCAATCCCAAGTCAGCCTGGAATTTTCTGGTTTATGGTTTGCCGTCGCTGGCAACCCGTTTTGCCAATCAGATCAAAAGCGCGCGCCATGTCGCCAAATTTTTGCGCAGCCACGCCAAAGTGGACAAAGTCGTTTACCCCGGTTTCGAGGAGCATCCGCAGTATGATATCGCCAAGCGCCAGATGCTGAGCTACGACGGCAAATTTGCGCCGGGCAACATGATCTACTTCACGTTGAAAGACGCGGAGCTGGAGGGCAAGCAGCATCCTAAAGTGGAGCGCTTCATCGACTATCTTGCTGATCACGCATATTGCATTACGCTGGCTGTGAGCTTAGGCTACATGAAGACTTTGGTCGAGAACGCTTATTCCATGACACATGCGGCCCTGCCGGAGGAAGAGAAGCGCCGCATGGGCATGGAGCCGGGCGGCATCCGGCTTTCCATCGGGCTGGAGGACTGGCATGATATCAGCGAGGATTTGCGGGACGCGCTGGAGCATGTGTGAAAAGCAGCCCGAAAGCTGCACTACGAACTTTACGGGCTGCCTGCTTAATCTACTCCTCTGCCAGACAATACATGAAGCGGTGGCCGCGCAGATAGAGTTCATTGCCAACAATTGCAGCCGAGGCATCGAAACGGTCGTCCAGAGAGTTGCTTGCCAGAACTTTCAGCTCCGGGCCATTTTCCAGAACCATGGTCGTGCCTTCCCGTCCGGTTAAATACACTCTGTCAGCCGCACCCACTGGCGAGGCATAGATGTTCTTGATATCATCCAACCGTTCAGGTCCATAGTATGGCTCGCCGGTTCTGGCATTGAAGCAGGACAGGATGCCGCTGTTCACTTTCAAAAAATAGAGATAGTTGTCGTACAGCAAAGGCGACGGCACATAGGGCGTGTCGCGGTCATGGGTCCAGACCATGCTGGCGGAGTCATCAAGCTCGCCGCTGGCATCGGCGAGCCGGATGGCTTGCAGCATGCTGCCACGGAAGCCACTCATGACATAAACCAGGCCGTTATCATAGACCGGCGACGGGATGGTATTGACCGTCATGCCCTCGGCTTGCCATATCACCTGGCCGGTTTGCAAATCATATCCTCGCGTGCGGCCGGTGGCATTGACGACAACTTGCGGCTCCCCCTCAACCTCCACAATAATCGGTGTGGACCACGAGGTGACCTCATCGCGTTCTCTCTTCCAGAGCTTGGCGCCGCTGGTACGGTCGAGCGCAACGATGAAGGAATCACCTTCATGGTCCCAATTGACTACGACGACATCATCGTAGAGCGCCGGAGAGCTGCCCTCACCGAAGCCGTTGCGCGTGCGCATATCGCCCAGGTCTTTTTCCCAGAGCACGTTACCCTGCATATCAAGACAGTACAGACCGCGTGAGCCAAAATAGGCGACGATCACCTCGCCATCGGTTACAGGAGAGTTAGAGGCCCAGGTACCATCACGATGTGTGCCTTCGTGGGGATATTCTTCGCGCAGAATCTTCTTCCATGCGATTGTGCCGTCCTGCCGGTTCAACGCCAAAATGACAAACTCCTGAATGCTGGTCGGAGCGAGGCCTCGGTTGCGCATCCAGCGCGGCTGGTTCTCACGCACCTCCGCGATGGTTTTCTCATCGACGGTTTGCTCGGTTTCGATGGCGGTCTGCACGTACACATGCGTATCCCAGATTACAGGCGAGGCGTGCCCTGTTCCGGGCACCTCTACCTTCCAGCGAACGTTTTCTGATTCGCTCCACTGCACGGGCGGGTTTGCATGCGGCGCTACGCCTGTCGCCAGCGGCCCGCGCCACTGCGGCCAGTTGTGGGCATAATCGGAATTGGGTTCTCCCGCAAAGCCAGACATTTGTATCAGGAATACAACCAGAATTGTCACAGCAGAATGTCTCATTTTTTCCTCCATTGAGTTCATGAGCGATATGGCTAATCACCTGGTTAAGTTAGTCAGCGTAATTCTTCGCCAGATGGCTTCCAGTTTCAATTGGGCCAAAGATAATAACTTCAGACATGGAATGCAATATTTGCCGGCTCACCAACCTGCGCGTGCAAATGACCAGAATTCCATTGTTAAAGAAGTCTGATTTTGTTATTTTGGAATTTTCGAACGTAACCTATAAACTAATTTTGTTGAAATTTTGTAGCTATGCCTAAAAAACGGCAGGCAGTGAGCATCATCCTCACGCGCAATCCCGACAACAATGAAATCTACCTGGTTGAACGCAATCCTGATCTGAAGTTTTTCGGAGGCTACTATGCCTTTCCGGGCGGTACGCTCGACCGCGGCGATGATGATATTCCGTTGCGCAATGACGCCGGAATCGGGCAGGAAGAAGTGCCGTACATTCTTGCAGCCGCACGTGAAGTTTTCGAGGAGACCGGTATCCTTCTCAGTCACGGAGAGACGCCTGTGCCAGCCGGAAGACTCAACGCGTACCGGCAGCAATTGCTTCAGGATGAAATCGCCTTTGCTCCCATGCTGAAGAGAGAAGGCCATTACCTCGAGGCCTCTGACTACCATTTTGTCTGCACTTTGTTGACGCCGGAATTTGCCCCGGTGCGTTATGATACCCGCTTTTATTGGGTACAGCTTCCTGACAACCAAATGCCGGAAATCGTAAAAGGCGAGCTGGTCGCCGGTGATTTCTACCGTGCAGACACTGCCCTGGAAAAATGGTGGGCCGGAGGCATGGATATCGTACCGCCAGTTGTGTTCATGTTGCAGCACATGCAGACCTGCTCGCTGCGCGAAGCTATGGTAGAGGTGCTGGCAGAGGCACAGGCTTATAGCGAAGGCGAGATTCATCAAATATACTTCACGCCCGGCATTCAGATGCTGCCGCTGGTGACGCGTACGTTGCCGCCTGCAACCCACACAAACGCTTATCTGATAGGCGAGTCTGCTCTGTACCTGGTCGATCCGGCGGCGTCAGATCCGCGCGAGCAGCAGCGTTTGTGGACCTACCTCGATAAACGTCTGTCCGAAGGCCGGGTTTTGAAAGGCATTCTCTTGACGCACCATCATTCAGACCACGTGGGCGCTGTGGCAGAATGCCAGAAACGTTATGACTTGCCGCTGTTCGCGCATGAGAACACCATCAGCAAGCTGCCGCACTTGCACTTCGATGGCGCGTTCAAGCATGGTGATGTTTTGGATTTAGGTAAATCACCGGACGGAAAATCCGGCTGGAAGCTCGAAGTGCTGCATACCCCGGGCCATGCCTCCGGACATCTTGCTTTGCGCGAAAATCGCTATGGCGCGGTTATCGCCGGCGATATGATTTCAACTCTGTCGACAATCGTAATCAGCCCGCCTGATGGGCATTTGGCTACTTACATGAAATCGCTGGAGTTGTTGAAATCGGTCACCGACGGCTGTATCTATCCGAGCCACGGTTCGGCAGTCAAGGATGGCAAGGGGGTGCTTGAATATTTCATCCGCCACCGGCAGGAACGGGAGGAAAAACTTATGCACGCACTCAACAGCAAGCCGCAGTCGGTAACAGAACTCGTGCAACAGGTTTATGATGATGTCGACCGCTCAATCTGGCCGCTGGCAAAGCATTCGTTGCAAGCTGGTTTGATCAAGCTTGAGGAAGAGGGTAAGTGCGAAAAAGCAGGGGGCGGGTATGTTCGCACCCTATAGCTGTCGTTTGGTAAGACAATGATTGTTCAAATCCTCTCTAAGTTAGTCAATGGAGAAATACAATCTTATTAAGAAGGTACAGGCTGAATGAGCGCAATCAAAATATCTGACGCTTTCGATCCGTCTGCTGATTTTGTCCTTTATCAGGGCAATGCAACAGACTTTTTGCGGGATATTCCCGATGAGTTTGTCAAATTGATAGTGACTTCGCCGCCTTATAACATCGGGAAAGCGTACGAGGACAAGATTGAGCTGGACGTTTATGCCGAGCAGCAAAAACAGGTCATCCATGAGTGTTACCGTATTCTCCAGAAAGAAGGGAGCATCTGTTGGCAAGTTGGCAATTACGTGAAGAACAGCCACATTCTGCCCCTCGATATATTGCTCTATCCCATATTTTCAGCCTTGAATCTTAAACTCAGGAATCGAATTGTCTGGCATTTTGGTCACGGCTTGCACGCCTCGAAAAGATTCTCCGGTCGCTATGAAGTGGTATTGTGGTTCACCAAGAGTGATGATTATACCTTCAATCTCGATGCTGTAAGGGTGCCGCAAAAATATCCAAACAAGAAGCATTTCAAAGGCCCGAATAAGGGAAGGCTGTCAGGCAATCCGCTTGGTAAGAATCCTACGGATATATGGGATATTCCAAACGTAAAATCAAACCACGTGGAAAAAACAATCCATCCGGCACAATTTCCCGTTGAGCTGGTGGAACGATTAGTCTTATCGATGACCAATCCCGGAGATTGGGTGTTCGATCCTTTTATGGGTGTAGGTTCAACAGCAATTGCTGCACTTCTTCATAACAGAAGGGTGATGGGATCAGAAATAAAAGATGAGTATAGCAAATTGTCTCAA
>CAZVSL010000051.1:8780-19381 GCA_964629935.1 uncultured Calditrichaceae bacterium
ATTCGGATTGCTAAAGACAGAATCACGCTGGCAGAAGAAGGTAAACTGCGAATAAGACCCATGACCCGGCCTGTTTATGATCCGGACTCACCGTCAAATAGCGTTCCTCCAGAATATATAAAGATCGGTTCTCCATCCGGGCAACTTGATATTTTCAACGAGGTCGGACCACCGAGCGATGATTCTTCATACGAGAGGTTTAAGAATGAAAGTGATTGAGGTCTTTAGCCATTTGAATGGTGAAGAGTACATGTTGGTTCATCACCGATCGGACTATGATGAAATCAGAGAAGTTATTGCCGCCGTTGATGCATTTCAGCATAAGACCAAGATCAGCAAAGAAAAAGGTAGAAAAAAGGGGCAAGCACTTTGGAATCCCGGATCGATCAACAAGGAATTTGCCAAGCATTTTGCCAGCAAGGGTTGGCACCCAATGCGCAGGAACTTCTATGTTTCACACAAACCTCAAATCGCTAAGCTCTTGGAACCTCTCGAAATCTCTCGTCAAAAAGAGTATCTCGACTCCATCGGCGAGCCCAAGTTATACTCATATAATCAAACAGATTTCGTCAAGAACAAAATTGCGATCGAAGTTCAACTTGGCAAATATTTCGCCGTAACCTATGACCTTTTTGTGAAGCACCTTTCTTTTTACACCGGCGACTTGATAAATGTTGGGATCGAGATAGTACCCATGAAGGCGATGCAGGAAGAAATGTCATCCGGGCCTCCATGGTTCGAAAAAGAAGTACACAATGTTCTGCGGCACGGCAGGACCAATCCACCGGTTCCGCTTGTGATAATAGGAATCGTGCCATAGAATAGTTGAATTTCTGTTGTACATGACAGCTCTACAAGGAACTCAAAATGTACAAAACAATCAAAGTAATCATGATTTGCAGTGCAGCTTTGATCACGCTATATAGCTGCAGTAATCCGGAGCAAGGAAAAATGACGCAACAGTTTCAGCAATTTCTAAGTCAATTTGAAGAACGTGTCGTTCCTTTGAGCCGGGAGCACAATCTCGCTTATTTCGAAGCCACAATTTCCGGCAGGGATGAAGACTATAAACGAACCGCCGATCTGGAAATCGAGCTAAATAAGATCTTTTCTAATGAGAACGAGTTTGCACAATTGCAGGAATTCCGCGAGTCCAACCTGGTCCGGGAGCCGCTTCTGAAACGACAACTCGATTTGCTTTACAATGCGTATCTGGCCAAACAGATTGATCAAGCCAGACTTGAGGAAATGGTCAGGCGCCAGAATGAAATCGAGCAGAGGTTTTCAACTTTTCGTGCACAGTATGACGGCAAAAAATACACCGATAATGAGATCGAAGAAACCTTAAAAACCGCTTCGCGCTCAGACATTTTGGAACAGGCCTGGAAAGCGAGCAAGGAAATAGGTCGAGAGGTGGCAGGAAAGGTGCTCGCGCTGGTCAAACTCAGAAATGAAGTGGCGCGCGGGCTCGGCTTTCGGAACTATCATGCCATGCAGCTCGAGCTAAGCGAACAAAAGCCCGAACAAATCGAACGCCTGTTTGACGAGCTCGACGAGTTGACCCGCCATGCGTTTGCAAAAGCGAAAGATGACATGGATAATTTCCTGGCGGCACGCTATGGCCTGGTCAAAGAACAGCTCATGCCGTGGCATTATCAAAATCGCTTTTTCCAGGAAGCGCCGAAAATTTACAATGTTGACCTCGACACGTACTACAAGGACAAAGATATCGTCAAGCTTACCCGCGACTATTATGCCGGCATCGGCCTGCCTGTAGACGATATCATCGCGCGCAGCGATCTCTTTGAAAAAGAAGGCAAGTACCAGCACGCTTACTGCATCGATATCGACCGGCGTGGCGACGTACGCGTGGTATGCAACGTCCGGCCAAATTATAGCTGGATGAATACGATGCTGCATGAATATGGCCACGCCGTCTACGATAAGTTTCAGGAGCCGCAAACGCCCTGGCTCCTGCGTGAACCGGCGCATACGTTTACCACGGAAGCCATCGCCATGCTATTCGGACGCTTCGCCGCAAGCGCCGCCTGGATGCAGGACATGCTCGGTATCAATGAAGCGGAGAAAGCTAAGATCGCTGATGACAGCTTTAGAACCCTGCAACTGGAACAGCTTGTTTTCAGCCGCTGGGTGCAGGTGATGTATCGTTTCGAAAAAGCCATGTATGAGAATCCTGAGCAGGACTTGAACAAACTGTGGTGGGATCTGGTAGAAAAATATCAGATGCTAAAACGTCCGCAGGGACGGGATGAGCCGGACTGGGCCGCAAAAATTCATGTGGCTCTTTATCCGGCGTACTATCACAATTATATGATGGGCGAGCTTCTGGCCTCGCAGCTTTTTTACCATATTTCTGAGCAGGTCTTGCCGACCAACGGCGAAAACAACAGCTTTGTCAACCAGGAGACTGTCGGGAAATATCTGATCGAAAAAATCTTCAAGCCCGGCAAGAAATTATTCTGGAATGACATCATCCAGCAGGCAACTGGTGAGAAGCTGACTGCGAAGTATTTTGCCAGGCAATTTGTGATCTGAGAATACTGTTAGTTTATTCATGGGCTTGATCGGAAGTTAATAAGAGACGAATTATCAGGCAGATATCTAACCTTGATTATTCACAAACTGGCATTTCACGCCAGACAGGAGAATCAACAATGCCACAAACCTACGTTGAAAAAATAGCGCAAAAATATGCTGTCGGATTAGATGACGGCCAGAAGGTGCATGCCGGTGATTACATTTCCATCCACCCGGCTTATGTGATGACGCACGATAACTCCGGCGCTGTCATCCCGAAGTTCAAGGGCATTGGCGCCACAAAAATCGCCAATCCGCGCCAGGTCGTGTTCACCCTCGACCATGACATTCAGAACAAGAGCGAGAAGAACCTGCAGAAATACGCCGCCATCGCAGCGTTTGCCAAAGAGCACGGCATCGATTTCTATCCTGCCGGCCGCGGCATCGGCCATCAGGTTATGGTGGAAGAAGGCTACGCCTGGCCCGGCACCATGGCCGTGGCCTCGGACAGCCATTCCAATATGTATGGCGGTATCGGTTGTCTCGGCACGCCCATTGTGCGCACAGATGCGGCGGCGCTCTGGGCAACCGGACGCACCTGGTGGCAGATTCCACCCATCGCCAAAGTTGAGCTGCGCGGCAAGCTACGGCCCGGCGTCACGGGCAAGGACGTCATCATTGCATTGTGTGGTTATTTCAATCATGACGAAGTGCTGAACCACATCGTCGAATTCACGGGCGACGGCGTGCGCGCTCTCAGCCTGGATGAAAGGTTGACCATCGCCAACATGACCACGGAATGGGGCGCACTTGGCGGCGTTTTTCTTGTCGACGCCGTCACCATTGACTGGCTCAAACAGCGTATCGCGTTTATCAAGCAGCGCGGACTGGCCGGCGTTCCTTCTGATGCAGATGGCAACGGCATCCACCCGCGCATGAACGAGGCGCAGTTGCAGGCACTGCAGGCACACCTCCCGGAGCTGCAAGCGGATGCCGACGCATACTATGCGAAAAACCTTGTACTCAATCTCGAGACTGTGCAACCGCATGTCTCCGGCCCTAATACCGTCAAAGACATGACTTCGATTATTGATATGCGCAAGCGCAAGCTCAAGATCGATAAAGCTTATCTGCTTTCCTGCGTTAACAGCCGCGTGGAAGATCTGGCTGAGGCAGCCCGAATCGTGCGTGGCAAAAAGGTGGCGGATGGCGTCGAGTTCTATGTCGCCGCGGCCTCCAGTGAGGTACAGGCGGAAAGTGAAAAACGCGGCGACTGGCAGACGTTGCTGGCAGCGGGAGCCATCGAGCTGCCATCCGGCTGCGGCCCGTGCATCGGCATGGGCAAGGGCTTACTGGAGGATGGCGAGGTCGGCATTTCGGCGACCAATCGCAATTTCAAGGGCCGCATGGGCTCGCGCGAAGCACAGGCCTATCTCGGATCACCGGCTGTGGTTGCTGCCTCCGCGATTGCCGGTTACATCAATTTCCCCGGCGATTGGGACCAATCTAAAACAAATGGTGAAGTGACTGTTTCGAAAAAAGCCAGGAAGGAAAACGTAGCAGTCAAAATACTCGACGGCTTCCCACAAACGTTGACCGGCGAGCTGGTTTTTTGCCACCAGGACAACCTCAATACCGACGGCATCTATCCCGGAAAGTATACCTATATCGATGACTTCACGGCTGAACAGCAGGCTGGCGTGGTGATGGAGAACTATGATCCGGAATTCCGCAATCTGGTGCAAGAGGGCGACATTCTCGTCGGTGGCTTTAACTTTGGCAGCGGCAGCTCACGTGAGCAGGCCGCGACGGCGCTGAAACATCGTGGCATCGCCCTGGTGCTGGCCGGTTCATTCAGTGAGACCTACAAGCGCAATGCACTTAACAACGGCTTTCTCACCATCGAAGCGCCGGACCTTGTAAATGATCTTAAAGCACGATATGGCACACAAAAGTTGACCGTGCGCACAGGCATGAAGGCTACCATCGATTTCAGCCGTGCCGTCTTATCTGCCGAAGGCAAGGAGTATGATCTGAGTCCGGTTGGCTTGGCAGCGCAGGAACTGGTTGTCGTGGGCGGTTTGGAGAATTGGGTGAAGGAGAAACTCAATTCGGCAGGTTAAGTGTATGATGGCGGATGGAAGATGGATGATAGAAGATGGAAGATTGTCTCTCATTTCCATCCTCTATCCTCTATCATCTATCATCCATACTCCATACTCCATCGTTCCCTAAGAGCTCACCAGCTTAAACTGTACCGGGATGGAAACCCAGACACGGATTTCACGGTCGCGCTGTTTGGCTGGCTGCCATTTGACTTTCTGCAGCGCTTTTATTGCCGATTCTTCGAAGCCCATGTTGGCTGGCTTTGCGCGAATGACCTCCGTGCGTTGCGTCTTGCCGTCAATTCCCACCAGAACTTTCACGAAAACCACGCCCTCCACGCCGGACGCCTGCGCAAGTCGGGGGTAGCGTAGATGCTTGGTCAACGCTTGCATGCCGCCAACGATTTTGGGTGGTTCATCATAAGCCACAAAGATAGGGACTTCGTCACCTTCGGGCGGCGCCGGAGGAGGCGGCAAGTCTGACAAATCGATCTCTGAGCTGGCAATGGTCAGGTCTTCCGGTATGTCCTCAGACTCGGTAGGGATCGGAATGCTCGGCCGCGGTGGCGGTGGCGGCCGGTGTAATTGTTCGGTCGGCGGAATATCCGCCACTTCGATTTTGACATCGACTGTTTCGACATTCTGCGCGGCAAGCGGTATCTGCCGGGCTATCTGAGCCAGGACGATGAGCAGCACCAACGCTGCCGCTGTAGAAATCTCCAGTGCCTTCCGGTATGACAGTCTCAGGTTTGCTTGCGGCGATTTCGTGCGGACGAGACGTTTGCCGGCAACTTTGTCAGCAAAGTACGCCCTGGTGGCTTCGTTTAATTTGTCCTCGCGCTTTTGTGCCGTAACTCCCAGTGCGCCAAAAGCCCCTTTCTTATTTCGAAACATAATTCAGCTCCTCTTATTGAAATCGCAGTTGTGCGGTCATTGTCTTCCACAGAGTACGACAAATGGCGTGCTGTGTTTCATGCGCTGTTATTGGGTTTATCTTGATGTATCCAGACAGACTATATTGCGGGGGGACAATAGCAAGTCATAGTCTGCGCTGTGGGCACTCCGAGTTGTGGCTGTCTCCCGGCAACCCATCAAGCCATTACGCATAACCACAGGCTCATGAATGGTCTTACATGCCGATTTTCACACCCGTTCTAAAATCCATGTTTTTTTCAGGTGAGCGCCTCCAGCCCCTCCCCATACTTCGCCTTCAACAATCGCTGAAAATGATATACGCCCTGCTCGCACTTGACTGAGAACCGGCCGCGATCGTAGGCGCGGGAGCGCAGACCTTTCTGCACGTGTTCACAGATATCGATATCCTCTTGCTGGACTTTGTTGCTGTAGGCTTCATCTTCTGCCATTATATGTTTCGCTGCTGCAGAAGTGATGTCGTCATAGAAGTAGTCGAAAATCACCCGGCATTGCTCCGGCCCGGTTGGCAGGATGATGTTGGTCTGCAACCGACCCGGCAGAATGTTCAGGGTGAGGTTCGGAAAAACGAGATAATAGAAAGCGCGACCGTCATCAGCCTTATAGAGATTGTCGCCTTCCTTGAAGGGACTGTACTGGAGCGAATAATGCCCGCAAGTCTCTGTTACATACTGATAATAATCCAGCAGGGTACACAACTCCGGGTGCACATAAGGCAGGTGGTAGCCTTCCAGATAATTGTCGATATATACTTTCCAGTTGCAGTCGATGTCGTAGATGACACGTTTGGCGAATTTCTTGTTTTGTAAGCTCAAAGGTGCAATGCGGTCGACGATGCCTTCGAAGAGGTGAGCTAAAGGTTCGGAGGGTGGCGTCAGGGTGACGAACACCAAATCTTGCCAGACATCGAGTTCTACCGGCACCAGACCGTAATCTTTCTTGTCAAACAGCTCCACACGGTCGAACTCCGGCACGCCGCGCAGTGAGCCATCGAGAAGGTAAGTCCAGCCGTGGTACTGACACTGCAGCACCTTGCAGTGACCATTTTCTGTTGCCAGCGGCCCGCCGCGGTGGCGGCAGACATTGTAGAAAGCGCGCAATTGTTGCTCATGGTCTCGAACGATGATCAATGGATTGTCGGCAACTGTAGCCAGAAGATAGTCGCCCGGCAGCTTTGCCTGCGACACATGCCCAACGTACTGCCACGTGCCGGCGAAAATTGTTTGCCTCTCAAACTCGTGAATCTCCGGACTGATATACCACTTCGATGGGATGGTCTCGGCCCGTTCGATGGGTTCTATGTTCAGGTCAGATTTCGAGATTTGCGGGAGAACGTTGATCTCGGCCATGGGTAAATCCCTTTGTTTGTCTCAGGTGACAGGAATCTTGTCAGGAAGATTGGGACGGAAAATAGTGTTTCGCGGCTTCACCAAATTTAGCATGCATCCGATGCCATGTCAAGTAAAACGTGAGGTTTATGGTGCGCAAAGATTCTCTCTCTGATGCAGAAACGCCCGTTGGGTTGAAAAGCATTCCGGTACATCAGTCGTAAAGTTCTCGCCAATGGCTCAAAATTGAGGGTATATATTTATCTACCATAGGGAAATGGTAAGTTAATAAATATCAATTGTTAGACGCCTGTATCACCTGGAGGTTTTTTGAATGCAACATAGATTGCTAAGCACGCTGTGCATGGGGGTTCTTTTCCTTTTCAACATTACTGCTGTTCAAAGTCAAATTGAAACCGTGAAACACGTCATTGACGAAGACTTCCTCGGACCGCACTGGATCGAGACAATCGATTTCGACGACGACGGCGACCTTGATATTGTCGGCGCGGCCAGCCGGGATGGTCTGCGCTGGTACGAAAACGATGGCCTCGGAAATTTTACTATCCACCTAATAGCCCGTCGATTCAACGAAGCCTGGAATATCTGGGTTGGCGATCTGGATAACGATGACGATAAAGATATCCTGGCCCTCTCCAATGATTCTCAACATCAATTAGCCTGGTATGAGAACCTCGGCGATAACACGTTCAGCAAGCACGTAATCGAAGGCGACTTCGTCGAGATGCACGGCGTGTTTGCAGCAGATTTAACCAGCAATGGTCATGTCGATGTGCTGGCGGCTGTCTATGATAACAACAGTGTTGTCTGGTGGGAAAATGATGGCGATGAGAACTTCCAACGGCGGGGCGTCGACCGCAATTTTGCCAGTCCGCACGCCGTGAAGGCGGCCGACCTGGATGGCGACGGCGACAATGATGTTGTCGCTGCCGGCGGGGGCAAAACAGCCTGGTGGCGAAACGACGGCGCCGGCAACCTTTCCGTCAACGAACTCAGCGATGTCGGTGGCTTTAGCGTGGTGCCGGTCGATCTGGACCAGGATGGCGACCTCGACATCATTCGCAACCGGCGCGACAATTTCGACATCGACTGGTTTGAAAATCTCGGCCCGGGTGTGTTTGTCGAGCACACCATTATCCCGGAGTTGGGAGAATCCTGGTCACAAGCAGTTGCCGATCTCGATCAGGACGGCGACCTCGATCTCGTTATCGGTGAACATGTCCCGAACCAGATTTCTTACTGGCTGAACGACGGCAACCAAAATTTTAGCGGTTTTATTCTCGATGACACGCACGAACGCTTTCGCTGCGTCAATGTCGGAGACTACAATGGCGACGGCAAAATTGATATCGCAGCCGTTACAATGAGAGATGCAAGCGTTTTTTGGTATGAAGTGACCTCTGATTTCACGCCCGTCAGAAGCCTGACCCTGACGGCGCCAAACGGCGGCGAGACTTTCGACGGCGGGCAGAATGTTCAGATTGCGTGGGAGTCCTCCGGCGAGGTCAGCAACGTAGCAATAGAATATTCAACAAACGGCGGCGCCTCCTGGAATCAGATAACCGCCGGCACAGCAAATGATGGCAGTTTTGACTGGATTCTGCCCAATATCGCTACCAGCAATGCCCTGGTTCGCATCACAGATGTTGACGATGCCACTGTCAATGACCAGAGCGATGGTGTGTTTACCATAAACGAAGTCATCCTGGAGGAGTTGAATTTGACAGCCCCGAACGGAGGGGAAACCTGGAACAGCGGCAGTCTGCAAAACATCATGTGGACCTCGAGCGGAAATATCAGCCAGGTTAAAATCGAGTATTCCATCAACAACGGCTCAACCTGGAATCTGATAGTTGCAACCGCGCCCAATACCGGCAGCTATGCCTGGAATATCCCCGGTGATATCGAATCGAATTCCGCCCGGGTTCGGATCTCGGATGCCAGCGATGGAACACCAAGCGACCAGAGCAACGGCGCATTCACAATAGTGGGCGGCAGCCTGACACTCTTTTCTCCCAACGGCGGTGAACTTCTGACCGGCGGCGATGTACACACCATCACCTGGAGCTCGGCCGGCGCCATTCCATTTGTGAAACTCGAATATTCTCTCGACGGCGGCATTTCGTGGACCCTGATCGAAGCTGGCATCGCCAACACCGGCAGCCACGAATGGACCGTTCCGGATATAGCCAGCACCAATGCCCGCATCCGTGTATCGGACGATGCTGACGGCAACCCATCGGATCAGAGCGACGGCAGCTTCTCGATTCGACTTGTGAGCCTGTCGTTATTTTCACCGAACGGCGGCGAAATTTGGCTTGGCGGCATTTCGCAAACCATTCTCTGGACTTCCTCAGGCAGCATCGCCAATGTGAAGCTGGAATACAGCTTGAATGATGGTGCGACATGGGAAACTATCGTCGAGAGCACGACCAATGATGGCAATCATCCCTGGATCGTGCCTGATTTTTCTACCTCGAACGCACGGATACGCATTTCCGATACGACGAATCCAAATCGTAATGACGTCAGTGACGGAACATTTATCATTAACGGCTCGACCCTGACCCTTGAGTCGCCCAACGGCGGTGAGACCTGGCTTGCCGGCACGACACAGCAAATATTGTGGGCGGCAACGGGACTTGTCAGCAATATCAAAATCACATTTCAACCGAGTCCTACTGCCGACTCCATCGTCGTGGCGGCCAGCGCGTCCAACAGCGGCATGTTTAGCTGGCTAATACCGGACGTGCCAACCGACAGCGCCAAAATCACGATCTGGGACGCCGCCGACAACATCCCGGTGGACAGCAGCGATGACTACTTTTCCATCGTGAAGCCAAGCCTTCAGGTCACTTCCCCGAATGGCGGTGAAGTCTGGTCTTCCGGGTCCATCGAGACCGTCACCTGGGACTCCACCGGCGCCGTCGGACCGGTCAATCTCGAGTACACGATCAATAACGGCGACACATGGCTGCCGATCAAGCAAAACGTACCAAACACCGGCAGCTACGAATGGGTGATACCGAACTGGCTGAGCTTCGATGCCATGGTGCGCGTCACAAGTATGGAGAATCCAACGGTACAGGACGAAAGCGATGCTACGTTTGCCATTCTGAGCGCCAGCCTGACCGTTACCGCGCCAAACGGCGGCGAGGAATGGCTGGCCGCCTCGACCCAAAACATTACCTGGCATTCGACCGGTTTGATCAACCAGGTTGATATCGAGTATTCCGTCGACGCCGGAGCGACCTGGCAGCTCATCATCTCCGGCGCCAGCAACGACGGCATCTTCGAATGGCTGGTACCGGCGTTTCTGTCGGAGCAGGCCATAGTTCGTGTGTCGCAGGCTGGCAGCGGCATTCCGGCAGACATGAGCGATACCCCCTTTGCCATCGTCAATGTGATTTCCAGCGTCAAGCAAACCTCCGATCTGGTCCCGGAGCAATTTGCCCTGCTGCAGAATTATCCCAACCCATTCAATCTGGATACCCGTATCGAGTTTTCTGTGGCCAAGGCTGGTCGGGTGAGCCTGCGTATCTTCAATGTGCGTGGCGAGCTTGTGCGTACTTTACAACGCGGCGAGCTGGCAGCGGGTAATTATGCTGTCTCCTGGGACGGTCATGACGAAGATGGCCAGGTGGCGCCGTCCGGGATTTATATCTACAATATTAAG
>CAZVSL010000052.1:0-3691 GCA_964629935.1 uncultured Calditrichaceae bacterium
AGATTTGGTTCGGCGTAGACCCTTGAACCGTTCTGCAACTGCAAGCCAGCCGGGTTGCCGATACCACCCATATCCACAATGAGGTCGCTGTCCGGTAGCTTGACGCGTAATGGCTTTGAGCTCACGTCCACGATCTCAACCAGGAGGGCGCTTTTTGGCAAACCAGACGGACGCTGCCGCGACTGCAAATGGGCTCTATGTGTCGAGGCCTGTTGACTTGCGATCTCATCTTCTGAGCTGAAATAACCATAGCCTGAATTGGTCTTGGCGCCAGCCCCAAGCTTTGTCAAACTGTTCTGCAAGCACGTGATGCCCTGTTCGAGTACGCTCTTTTGCCGTGCTGCCAGAAAAAACACAAAAGGAACGCCCTGCGCCACTGTCAGAAACGGGATTGGATTGGGCTGCATCCAATCGGCTGGTGGCACACGCTGCTCGCCACTGCCGGTATCTCGATAGTATTCGCCATAGTGAACGGTCATGACATCGAGGTCAAGTTTGGGCCATGCTTCGGGCAGCGCATCGAAAAATGTAATGTCTCCCAGTTGATTTGATTCTGGCCTGTCCTGCGATTTGTCTTCCGACCCAAATAACCGGAGCCTGTCAGCCTCTATCATGTTCTCATCCTCCTCGGCGTATGCCCGCGCAATGCCCTTGACAGATGCGCCGGGAATATAGGGGAAACCGTACAACGGATGGAGTGCAACCGAAGTCTCCAATACGCTTGCGCCACCAAGTCCTGTAATAAAGCGCCAGTCTGTGGTGAAGGTCTCCTGGCTTGTTTGCCAGCCGGCATCAGCAAGTGCAGCGAGGATTTGCTGTTGTCTTTCCCGAGAATGCTTCAGGTAATTCTTCTGGCTGTTTAGTTGTCCGCCTAGTTCTGAAAAGTGCTCTGAGGCACTCTGTAGAAATCCGGCCTTGGCGCCGTCTTTGTTTAACGCCTCGCTGGGGACCAGGCGATGGTAGAGCAAGAAAAAGTTGTCGACGTTGGGAAAATCGTAGTCCCTGTCTCTGTTCTGCGATCTGCGAACGAGATTCGCCTGTGCCAGCATGCGCGGCGCGTGGATTTCAACCATGATTTAGCCCTCTGAGTTTGATTCATTGCTGCTACTTTCTTGCTTAGTGAATTTGCCTTCAGCAAACCGTTTTAGCCAGAGCAGACACGCAAGCGCTTCTTTCGTGTATTTGCGATAGATGGGTGTCGAATCGCAATTGATAGCTTTATTGAGCAAGCTCTCCGTTTCCGAGTCGAGCACCATTTTGTTCAGATGTTTGATCAGATCCTGATAGGCGGTGACAGAGCCATCATCCTTTCCTTTTTTTGCATCCCAAAATGCCAGAGTTTGTGCCAGCCCGTTGCTTAGAATTAGTGTAGAAGCCGACCGAACATAAGAAAGGTAATCGCTTTGCTGTGTATTTACCTGGTTGACAAGGTCCCAGGCCATGCGCGCCCGCTCCTGCTCGGTTCGATGTCGCATTGGTGCACTCATTGTTCTTCTCTCCAGATTGTTTCAAAATTAGTTGGCGGCTGCTTCGATTGTCTCAGAAATAGACTACATTAATCGGACATGCATGTAGCCTTTGCCGATGCTCTCGTCACCGCCGACTTGCAATCGCTTGTCATTCAACTTCTTGGCATAGGTCAGAATCTTGTCCGCCGTATTCAGGCTGTCGGGTGGTGTCTCGGCATGTGGTATGCTGGCCAGTGTGATGCAGTAAAACAAGGTTTCCGGTGGCAGGTTCTCTTCATAAAACAGGTTCCCTGTGCCGCTCGTGGTCTTTTTCTCATTGAGCTTCACCCGTGCCTGAACTTCAGTGGAATGCTCGGTGAAGTCACGAAAATCATCATCCTGCATAACCAGCAGACTGCTCTTGATTTTCTTCTGCCAGTAGGTGTTGTTTTCAGCCTCTCTGGCGCCGGCTAAGGCCCGCGTGCTCAGCCAGTTAGCGATTTTATCTACGTTATCATTCGGCGAATAAGTGTAGCTATAATCTTCCAGCAGGATCTGTGATGATGTTTGGCCCTGTTCTCCTACCTCAAGCATAAGATCGCATTCTGATACACCACGTACCGCATCCCGGCCCACCTGTGGCACCTGCCAATCAAATGCAAGCTGCAATTCCCGCAGGTCGCGCTGAAGTCGACTCAGGACCAGTGGGCAAGTGACATAGGCAAAAACGCCCTTGACTGAACGAACCGGAAAGAGCAGAATACGGGCATCGGTGAACGTCAACGCGCCTGCGTGCAAATCGGCGTCCGGGCTGTCATCCAGATCCGGTCCAAATGCTGTTGCAATCTTGTCCATGCCTGCATTCTTCCAATTGCCGGATGCGTCCTTTTCCTGCCATTCGAACCATTCCCGAATTGCGCCTTTGATGCCGCTCCCCGGAATCACGGGAAAGTTGGTGTAGCGTTCACGTTGTATGGGCAGATCAACAGCGCTGAGGCTGGTACCGCTGCCGACATGCAAAGGTGTTTCAGCGTACAAAAACATGAGAGATGATTTAGTGTACATTACCAGGCTCCTATGGTTGTAATTCCCAAACCTTGTTTAGCAAAATTACTGTCGCCATGAATTGATTGGAGGTGTAGTCGATCCTCGAGTGCCTCTCGATCCACCGGCCCGCCATCACCTGTTTCAAAAAAGTAGACGCTACCGGCGGGCACGGCGCGTCGCACAGGTTTGGGCTGCCTTGCAACGATATCCCAACCGCCAATTCCCACGCTACGCCCCAGAGCGGCGGAGATCAGACGAACTTTCATGCTCCCAATTTCGCCTTCCATTTTCTGGTCATCAATGCCGTCCGGCAACCAACCGTTTGTGAAAATTGCCGGAGTAAGCAAGAGAAGCTTGAAGCGGTTTGTCACCGCCGGGCAGGCTATCTCATCCCACTCGACATCGTTTGTCTGGTAGAAAACCGACCTGCATTCACCGCCAAGCCGCAGAGTTTTCAGAGCATCTTGTCCATTCTCCAGAAGGTCTGTATTTATTTCCAGGACAAACCCTGTTTCCTGGTTGGCGCTTCCATCATCCAGACGGGCAAATTCGATGGCATAGAGCAGGCCTTCTTGTGCACTTCGGGTCTTGCGATTCCTGTGAATTCCGATGCGGGGCTCACCTTTGTACAGCGTTTCCGGCATCACATAATAATCGCTGTTGTCCATGGTTTGACCCTGCAAGTAAGCTGTCAGCCCGTCTTGTGTCAGGAGCTTTTCCGGTCGTTCAAGTGGTAACCAGCTATCTGCAGGTCGGTCGGCTGTGAGTAATTGCAAACCTCCGGGGCTGTTTGCCAGGGTGTTCTTGGCAAGTGGCCGCGGCTGCAAGACGAAATGTCTCTGTTGTGGGGCTCCGTGGGACTTTTCCACCACCAGATCGTGTGGCATGGGGAAAAAGCGCTTGATTCTGCCAAAGGTCCGGCGTGCCAGACCGAAATCGGAAATCCGCAGAGTACGTTTTTCGTCCTGCGGGCCGATTGTTTCTAACTCGGTGCTCCAGCCGTCTGCTGTGGACAGCCTCGGGTCGAATTGTGCAAAATAATCGCCTCTTTGGCCAAGAATGGCAGCACGGATGGCGCCATAGAACGGTATGGGCGTGGGTGGAAAGGCGAGCCTCGCCATGAAATCCATTCCGGCGTCAAAAGGACGACCGTCTCTGAAGAACAGGAGGTCGTTCGGTTTAATAAATAGTTTGAT
>CAZVSL010000052.1:3701-18826 GCA_964629935.1 uncultured Calditrichaceae bacterium
CATTTTTCCCTCCCCGTCCGACAAACTGTGCGACCTGCAATAGATCCATTAGTTGCCTGATAGCCGCGACTGGTTTCTGGCCAGCATTGCGGCGCTGCTCTCTTAGTCTTTGCAGTTGCTGAAATAGCGGGCGGATTCTTTCATCAACATAAGCCGCAACCTCAGATCTCATGTCTGGCTTTGTGTGCCGTTTCAGGACTCTTTTGAACTCTGTAAAGAGCGCGTCAACCACCATACCATCCAGTCCGTCTTCGGGCCGAAACTCCATACCGTAACTTTCCAGTTCGAATTCATAAACAAAAGTTTGTGATACACAGCCGTTTGTAATCAGTTTGGCAAACTCGTTGAGAACTAACGGTGTTGTGGCATGCGCATCCACGGACCATTTTGCGCCGGTCAAATAATGTTCGCCTGAGCGTTTCATCAGGGCAAAGGCAACTGCGTCACGGAGCAAGCTGTCTTTGGCAAAATGAACGGCATTTCTGGCTTGCTGCAGCGCTTGTTGCAAGCTGGCCTGATGCTGGGTGATGGTGACGCCGGCGCTTGCCGTCGGGTTATCTACTGTTGTCGCCATCATCTGGACAAATGCACTTCGCATATCATCGAGAACCGGCAATAGATCGTCCAAAGCACAAAGCGCCAAAACGTCGTCACCGCCAGCATAAACCAAGGCGCCTAACCGAGGATTGCCATCTGTTCCGGTACCCTCCAGTATATCTTTGACTGTCTCGGCTGCAAAAGAGCGCAGGCTTCGGCTGATTTCACCGTGCTTCTGCAAGGCGTCGTCAAAATCGTGGTCGGCCAGGCCATTCTGAATGGTTTCCCCAATTTTATCGCCATCAAAAAGAATCACAGCATAGTATTTTGCCAATGCTGGTATTCTGCCGTCACCGCTATTCTGATTGTATGGTCGGATCCGCTTGAACAGTCCATTGCGTGCTTGCTTCACGCTATCTGCTCGCGCACTAAGTTCCGCATTAAGGTCTCCGAATGTGTCACGCAATCTACGTTCAGTGTATTGCTCTGGATGAAGCCAGTCCGCATCCCACTTCATAAATTGCTTGGCCGGCCCAACATCACGATCGCGGAATGCCGGCAACGGCTGACTCCTCGCGGTTCCGCGCGAGTTATGCAGACGAAACATCGCCTGGTCGTATTGCTGTACAGCTTGCTGCAACTTCTGATCGATTGTGCAGGCTCTCAGGAGTGCACGATAAAAGCCGCCGGCAGCTATGGTTGTTGTGGAGGGGAAAGAGACATCATCATCATGGCCACTTGCTTTCAGCATCTGTGGAAACCGTCTCTTGGTGACCGCCACCGCAGAGAGTCGTTCGTTGCGACGATAAATGCCAGGAAACGCAAGCACCTGCTCGCGCCAGAATTCGTTTGCTGAGGTATTTGCAGGATGTACCGCCGACAGGTTAGCAAACAGGGAGCATTTGACGCCTGGCTGGCCAGGAAATAATTTGTTGTCTTGACGGTAGGACAACTCATCGAAATCTCGAACGAGTTTCCGGCTGCCCAGCAGATCGTCCAACTCTTGCAGTATCTTGGTATAGCTGTCATTCTTCTCAGCCTGGATACAAACATAGTTAATCTCGAGAAAATTGGAGATCTGTTGCTGCCAGTACTGCCTCCAGACATCATCTTGCTCAAGCTTAAATTGCTGCCTGATACGATTAGAGATGGCGCTGAATTGATTTTGCATTTCTTCTGCTGCAGCAACACAGCTCTTCTCAGCATCTGATATCTTGCCAGGGTGTCGGCACAGAAAACGGTTTGGAATGGAGAGATGTGTTTGTTGTTGCAATTCAGATTCCTGCATAAAAGGATAGATCATTTCTCCGCCATCTGCTATCATTTTGTTCATAGCAGAGCTCACCAAATACGAAAGCAGTCTGCTGCCGGCAAACAGGTCCTGCGTCCGGCGGGCAGCGGCGAGAAACTCCTGCACCGGCGCAACTGAGAAAAGTACGAAGCTCTGTTTTGCGCTCATAGTATTCTCCTCGTTCTGCCCAATGATTTGTCTCGCATGAAATTGTCTATTTCGGTAAATGGCATTTGGCCAGGTACCCGCTCCTGATCTTTTCTCTGGCCACCACCCGCAGGCGCGTAGAATTCAATATCACTATCGATAAACTTACTTTCAAACTTCTGCAGTGATATATAATGCTCTTTGCCCCACCGATGCAGCTTGATGATAAGTGGGGAACGGCGTCTATCCCTACTTTCTGCAGCGATTGTAACTTTCACAGTCCGCCCCGGACCAGGATGAACTTGAAACGGATGTGGTAAACCGAATACAGAGGTTTCTGGTAGATTAGCGCCCGAAGTGCCCGAGACTGGTTTGGATTTCATTACATTAGCGTATTCGCGTGAATGATAGACAGGTGTTGAGCCAAACATTTTGGACGGTCCGCTACTTCGGTCCTCCCTAAATTGCCGTAGGCGTTTACCCATAGATTCAAGAACATTTCGCCAGTTATTTCCTTGTGCATCATCTATTAGAAAACATGTCCACCAGTTCGGATGCAGAATGGCGAATTCAGGGTAATATCCACCATGTGTTGTTTTGCTTGTTCCTACCTCTAGATGTGGTACCATTTCTATCAGCCCCTTAAGCAGCGATTCATAGCTGACAACTTCAGGAAAATCGACCTTTGGTGTCTTGCATTTCAGAGCCAGGCTGCCAAAGCCGCGGGTGCAACGTGAGCCTAAATTGCCCAGATTGGCAAGCAGCCAAAGAGAGGCAAGTACGTTGTTTTGTGATTTGGCCTCATCTTTCCGGAAGCGCAGAATCAAAGTGAATTCTTTCCCTGGCTTAAAATAGCTGCGCTTTTCATTCCAGAGGCCATATCCCAGGTAAGCAAGCCCTGATCCAGGGCGCGCCTGAAACTTCTCTACCATACCTTGGGTATCCGGTGCACGTACCCTAACACTGACCATGCCAGCACCCTCAGTGTTGCCAAAGACATCGCCTTCTTCCTGTTTAATCCGACTAATCAGTTCGTTGTTATTCTTGCATTGGTCATAGAGCTTGCCGCCAATCATTGCGCGAAACCACCAGCGCATCGCCCCGCGAAAAGACGCTGGCCGCAATTCAGGTAGCTGACTGGCTCCACCGAGAAATAGAGGGGAAACCACCCTGCAGGAGAATTCTACTTCTTTCATAAAGTCATCTCCGCTTCAATTATTTGGAAAAAGAAATTGTGGTAAAGCTTTGTGAAGAGATAATCAACAAGAAGGGCGTGCAATCAGCTCCGGACAGTATTATCGGAAGCCGTGACAGTTGATCATTTTCTCGAGAGCAATTCAGTTGGAGACCTCTGAAAGCGCCCTCCCCGAATGGTCAAATAATAGCAAGATGTTGCGGCAATGTCAATGGAATAGCAAAATTATCTCAGTTTTCTGCATGTAGAATCATATTGGGAGATTTGTGATTTCGTGCTTGGGATTTGCGCTGGCCTTCAGTCAGGTCACACTGACAACCTGGCCACCAATGTCAGGCTGTCCCCGCCTCCGCCACCCCCGGTATCCTCACCACCCACCCTACAACCGCAACCACCAGAATTGGCGCGGCCAGCCAGTAGAACGCGGGATTGTAGGAACCGGTGGCCTCGAAAACAGAAGCCAGCAGCAACGGTCCGCTGGCCGAGGCAAATACCGTGAATACCTGAGCCGTGCCCTGAATTTTGCCGAGATTCGGCCGGCCGAAGACCTTGCCCCAGGCGGTGAAGAAGATCACCACGACCACGCCGCCGGACAGGCCGAGCGCGGAGGCGTGCACAAGCGCCTGCGTCGTCGTGTGGAGCAGGGGAAAGGTGAGCAGATAACCGGCCACCAGCAGCATGGCAACGGACATCAGTTTGCCCAGGGACCACTTGCGCGCCAGCCAGCCGGCCAGCAGGTTGCCGCCCAGTCCCATGACCATATAAACAGCCATAGCATTGCGAAACACCGTGTCGTCGAACCCGAGCTGCTGCAGGATAGACTGGTTGAAGAGCAAGACGCCGGCGATGACCATGTTATAGAGCGCGCTCCCGATGGCAAATACCCAAAAAGCCGGGGTTTGCAAAGCGTGTTTCCAGCCAAAGCCGGTGGCTGGCTCAGATGCGCTAGCCGCACTGCGGCCGCAGACAGGTTTGCTTTCTGTATCAGGCGCCAGACCCACGGATTCGGGATTGCGGCGTACCAGCAGCCAGGCCAGGAAAGCAATGGCTGCGATTGCCCAGCCGATGGTTGACCAGGCTGAGCGCCAGCCATCTGCCGCCACGCTGTACTGCGTTGTCACGATGGCAGTTGCAAAACCGATGCTGATCACCACTGAGAATATACCCATGGCAATGCTGAGCCGGCGCACAAACCACTTGCCGACGATGGTCAGGCTGACCACGGACAATGCGCTCTGACCAAAACCGCGCATCACGGTCAACATGAGCAGGAGCACGCCGGCAGAGACAACGTTGCTGAATGCCAGCACCACCAGACTGAGCACGGCCAGCACCAGGGTCGCTACCTGACGCACGCCAAACCGGTCAATGGCCGGGCCGCAGAGTAAATTGAAACTGGCGCCTATCAGCGTCGCCCAAAAATTCATCTCACCAAACGCCAGCCGCGACAGAGAAAGATCCCGTATCAACGGCTCCGTGATCAGGCCGATGCCCACGCTGCGGCCCGGCAGGGTTGCCAGCATCGCAAGCGAGGCGAGGCATAGATTGACCCAGCCGTAGTAGAAAGGCAAGCGGGCTGCCCATGACAGGCTGAGCGTGGACTTTAGCGTTTGTGCGTGTTCGCTCATCATGCAACCACTATTAATAAATTAATAATACCTGAATTGAGCGATTCTTCTGTGCGGGTGGTTCGGAGTTCAAGCTTCAGCTTGCCCGGGCGGCGGGGATGCACGCTAAAGCGTGAACACCCACCATATAACCCACTGGTGAAGATTCTTTGCATGAATCGCTCAATTTAGTAATAGAAAAATATTCATGCAGCAAAAAGGAAGAGAAGAGCGGTTACAACAGGACTGCCGGCAAAGCCTGAATTAACGCAGATATTGCGGAACTGTTTCATTTTAGTAAACCTGCGGGATCGTCTTTTTTGAACATACTCAGACAAAACAATATAGAACCAAAATAAACTATTTGCTTGCTCCCACCATTTTTATTAAATTTCGGCAATAGAAGTCTTTAGAGCATAGTTCTTAATGATGCCCGGTGATAAGTATACAGGTGCAGCGCCGGGGAGCTGTTGGGTGACTGAGTACTCTGCGGTGACGATGCAAGAAACGGTCGTCAACAAGGGCCCGCAGAGTGAGAAACGCTCAGTGATGATGCAGAGACTTCTTGAGGGTCAACTTTCATCATAATCAAAGTACCATTTAATTTGACTCACCTGGCAGATCAGGTGTGAGTGGCGATTTGTGTCCACGAGCGGCAGCTTTGTCAAACAACTTGGAGTTGTGGCGTACAAGTCAGGCCATTTCTTACAGGATAGGCAGGGAACCGGAGGAACAGATGCCTTTACAATTGGAAGAAAAACTGTCTAAAGATATTGAGAAGATCCGGGACAAAGTGGTAGAAATGGGTGAGCTTGCGGAAAAAGCCGTTGCCGACAGTACGCAAGCAATAAGAGAGGATGATCACCAGCTAGCTTACTCCGTAATTCTCAGAGACTCCTATATAGACGAGCTCGAAAAGAACCTGGACCGGCTGTGCCAGGAATTTATTGTCAGGCAACAGCCGGTTGCCGGGCACCTACGCTTTGTCTACGCTGCCATCAAGATCACCAATGAGCTCGAACGTGTGGGCGACTATGGCGAAAGCATTGCCAGACAATTCCTTGAGCTGAGTTCACTTGACCTGGACATATCTTTCGAGAAGTTCTACGACATTGCCGAGTTTTCCATTCCCATGCTACGCAATTCCGTGCAAGCCTTTGCAAAAAGAGACGCTGACTTAGCCCAATCGACGCGCGCCCTGGAAAAGAACGTAGACAACCTGCGCTATGAAATACACAATGATCTGATGAAGGCAAAGCTGCCTCCCGAGGCTTCCACGCCACTTATGATTATCGCCAACCGTTATGAACGGGTGGCGGATCAGGCCTGCAATATTTGTGAAGAAGTGCTGTACATGTGCACGGGTGAGAACATCAAGCATGAAGGCAAGCCGGAATTTCGTGTTCTGTTTGTGGACGAGCATGATTCCTGCCGCGGCCCCATCGCGGAGGGCATCGCACGTTCCATGAACCTGGATGACTTTGTTTTTAACAGCGCCGGTATATCACCGGCGCCAGCCAACAAGACAGCAGTAGGTTTTATGCAGGACAAGGGCATCGACATCACCGGGTCTACCTCGAAGTATCTGCACGAAGTGCTCGACCTGGAGCGCTACTCGGTTATTGTGGCGCTATGTAAGGCAGGGGAGAAGGCTTTTCCGGCGCCGCCAACCAAGACGGTGTCCATTCGCTGGGATGTGCCGGATTTGTCCAATCTCAAAGGTTCAGAACAGGAGGTCAATGAGGCGTTTGAGAAGACCTATGAATACCTGGAGAGAAATATCAGAGATCTAGTAAACGCCATTCGTGGCAATGATCGCAATACAAAGGAGGAGAAGAAATGAAGCGTAACAAACTGTTGACAATGGGCTTGCTTGCGGCCATCAGTGTGATGACCCTTGCTTGTTTGACCATGGCAGGCTGCGGACGCGATAATACTGGCGACACCGCCGATGAGACAGACAAATATGTGATCCAGAATGCGGGTTCTGATACCATGGTCAATCTGGCCCAGGCCTGGGCAGAAAAATATGCCACGGTCAATCCGGAGGTTTCGGTTGAGGTGTCCGGAGGCGGCTCCGACACAGGCATCGCCGCTTTGATCAATGGCACGGTCGATATTGCCAATTCCAGCCGTCAGATGGGACCGCAGGAGATTGAACGGGCAGTCCAGAATACCGGCGAAAAGCCCATAAAATTCGTGGTCGGCTACGATGCGCTTGCGGTGTTCGTTCACATAGACAATCCTTTAGATAAAATCACCATCGAAGAGCTGGCGCAGATTTACGGGGAAGGGGGCGCCACTACCAAGTGGTCTCAGCTCGGCGTTCAAAACGACAAGTGTAAGAATGACGAAATCATTCGTGTGAGTCGTCAGTCTAATTCCGGCACCTATCACTATTTTCGTGAGGCGATACTTGGTGAAGCGCACGATTTCAAACTGGGCTCACGAGATTTGCATGGCTCCAAGGATGTTGTGGAGCTAATTGAAAGAACGCCTTGTGCCATTGGCTACAGTGGTCTTGGCTATGCAACTGACAAGGTTAAGATGCTGAAGATCGCCAGAACGAAAAATGACGAATACCATGGGCCGTCGCTGGAGACAGCTTTGAGCGGCAACTATCCCATCGCCCGCCCGCTCTATATGTATTCGCTCGGCAAACCGAGCCAACAAGGCAAAGAGTATATTGAATGGATTAGATCGGACGCCGGGCAAGAGATTGTTGCCGAAACCGGCTACATCCCACTTCCTGAGGAAGAACGTTTCACGCCCCAATCAACCCAAAAGACAAACTAGATGAAAGCATTTAGACGCCTCGAGACCATCACCGAGCCTATCATTGAAGCGCTGATTCGCTTCTGCGGTATCAGCGCTATTCTATTTGTCTTTGGTATCTTCTTTTTCGTCTTTCGTGAGGGTGCAGATTTCTTGTTCGGGGAGCTGGACCTGAAGCAATTCCTGACCAGCCCCGAATGGTATCCGGCGTCAATCGCCAACAAACGCTATGGGGTTTTGGCGCTTATCGCCGGCACGTTCAGCGTCACAGCTCTGGCTATGGTGATCGCTGTGCCGTTTGGTCTCGGCGCAGCAATCTTCGTCTCTGAATTCTGCGGTCCGAAACTCAAAGAGACCTTCAAAATAGTCATCGAATTGCTGGCGGCTATTCCTTCCGTGGTGTGGGGCTTCATTGGTCTCACTATCATGAATGAGCTTATCATCGATCTCTTCAATGCGCCTATTGGCTTGACGGTGTTAAACGGAGGTATTATTCTGGCACTGATGAGCGTACCCATCATCGTTTCCATCGGTGAAGATGCCTTAAAAGCCGTACCGGATTCATATCGGGAAGCAGCAGAAGCCTTTGGCGCAACCAGATGGCAAATTGTCTATAAAGTATTGCTTCCGGCGGCGCGCAATGGTTTGCTCGCCGCTGTGTTGCTGGGGATCGCGCGCGCCATCGGCGAGACCATGGCTGTTCTGATGGCCACCGGGCATGCGGTGAAAATCCCAACCAGTGTGCTGGACTCGGTTCGCACCCTGACCGCGACCATCGCAGCAGAGCTTGGTGAAGCGCCGGTAAATTCCGACCACTATCAAGTGCTGTTCATCATCGGCATACTCTTGTTCACGATTACGTTCATCGTGAATCTTACGGCCGATCTTGTTGTAAAAGGCGTTCGTAACAAATGATGCGATGCGGCAAGCAATCGTCAAGACACGGTAGGGTGGGAGCGTATGACACATCCGATAATCCTGGTACTGAAACAGTCTGACGGGGCATAGATGGCGAAAACACAAAACATGGAACTAGTGCAGACCGGACTTGTGGAGGGGGATATGACACTTTCGGCCTCTACCAGGTTTGCTGAGACTGCTCTGGGAAAGCGCAAAAAACTATCAGAGAATATCGCGCGCCTGATCTTCCTGGGAATGGCGCTTACCATGATTCTCCCTCTGTTGCTGATAGTTGGGTATCTGTTTTACAAAGCTTTTCCCATACTTTCAATCGATTTTCTGCTGGACAATCCGATCAAGGGAATGCGCGCGGGCGGCATCTGGTCGCCGTTACTTGGTACGCTTTATCTGGTTGCCATTTCACTCATCGTGGCTGCTCCCATCGGTGTGCTGGCAGCAGTCTATCTCAATGAATATGCTGGCGAGAATTGGCTGACCCGCATCATCAACCTGGCGGTGGTCAATCTGGCGGGCGTACCAAGCATCGTACACGCCCTGTTTGGCCTGGGCGCTTTCGTACTGTTTGCGGGTATCGGGCGCTCTATTTTGGCTGCATCTCTCACGCTGGCCATTATGACGCTGCCTGTCATCATCGCAAGTACGAAAGAGGCGCTGGGTTCGGTGCCCATGTCTTTTCGCGAGGCTTGCTGGAATGTGGGCGCGACACGCTGGCAAACAATTCGTGGCATTGTGCTGCCCAACTCTATTAGCGGCATCCTCACGGGTATCATTCTGCAGGTCTCACGGGCTGCGGGAGAGACGGCGCCCATCATGTTTACAGGCGCGGTCTTCTTCAAAGCCATCCCCGAAGGCGATGTCTTCGCCTATGGCTTGTTTGACCAGTGCATGGCCCTGTCCATGCATTTATTCACCATCTCAACACAAGTGCCGGGCGTTCCCGAAGCTCTCCCGTTTGGCACCGCAGTCGTGCTGCTCGGCACGGTGCTGCTGGTCAACGCTTTGGCTATCGTCTTGCGAATCTATTTGCGATCCCGAAAGAAATGGTAGCTATGGAAAACAGGAACAAGAAAATCGAAATCTCAGACCTGAAGGTACGGTACGGCTCCAAAGAGGCGCTCAGCGGCATTTCGCTCGACGTTTTTGAGAGAGAAATCCTCGGCGTAATCGGTCCGGCGCAATCAGGAAAGACGACTATGCTCAAAGTCATCAACCGGACCATCGATTTCGAATCTGATGTCCAGGTTGATGGTGTTGTGAAAGTGGATGGCAAAGACGTCAACAAAATCAAGAATGTCTATGGCTTGCGCCGCAAGATAGGCATGGTTTTTCCGCTGCCGGTTGGATTACCGTTGTCGATTTATGATAATGTTGCATTTGCGCCGCGTGCCGCCGGAATTCGGGACCGCAAGAAACTTGATGAATTGGTGGAACGCTGCCTGCGTCAGGCAGCTCTGTGGGATGAAGTGAAAGACCGACTCGACAGCCTCGGAACAAAACTCTCCGGCGGCCAGCAACAACGGCTAACCATAGCGCGCGCGCTGTCGCATGAACCTGAAATTCTATGTTTGGATGAATTTTCCATAGCAGTGGATCCCGTTACCACCATGCGCATAGAAGATGTCCTGAAAGAGCTGCGCAACGAGATTACAATTATCCTTGTGACGAATCTGGTGCAGCAGGCACGCCGGCTTGCTGATCGCACCGCTTTTTTGCTAAATGGTGAGCTGGTGGAAATAGATGACACTGACGTCATTTTTTCAGATTCACCAGCCCAAAAAGTGACTTTTGAGTATGTTAACGGCAATTTTGGATGAGCACAAACACAAAGTACAGCATTGAAACCAACCGACTCAATCTGTGGTACGGTGATTTTCAGGCGCTTATCAATATCGATGTGCAAGTAAAAGATGGTATCATCACAGCGCTGATCGGGCCATCCGGCTGTGGTAAAACTACGCTTCTTCGGTGCTTTAATCGCGCCAATGAGCGCTTTGGCAATGTCACAACCACGGGTGAAATCAAGATTCTTAACAAGAACATTTATGATGAGGATGTTTCTCTCATAGAACTGCGCAAGCGCGTGGGCATGGTGTTTCAGCGGCCGAATCCGCTGCCGCTCTCTGTTTATGAAAATGTCTTATTCGGGTTGCGTCTGCATTCCCGCATAGGTTCGCTCAGAAAATCAGAAACAGATGACATGGTTGAAAAGGCGCTGCGGGAGGTCTTTCTCTGGAAAGATTTGAAAGATAAACTCAATGCAAAGGCGACCAGCTTACAATTGGAACAGCAGCAAAAACTTTGCATAGCACGTTTGTTGCCGCTCAAGCCACAGATTATTCTCATGGACGAGCCGTGCTCAGCATTGGACGCAGAAGCGACGCGCGCCGTCGAGGAGCTGATGCTGACGCTCACCGGGAAATACACCATATTGATTGTCACCCACAATATGGCTCAGGCGCGCCGGGTTAGCGACGAGTGCATTTTTATGTTGCTGGGAGAGATCATGGAACATAGCAGGACGGAAGATCTGTTCCTGACGCCATCCAACCCCAAAACTGCAGAATATATTGAAGGGAAATACGGTTAAGGATGCAATACAGATTGCAACTGCGGGCTCATCACTTGGCAAATTCCCCAACTGCTTCTTCCACACTCTCGTAAGTCTCGAAAATTTGAGTCAGGTTGGTCATCTTCAGTAAGCTTTGCACCGGTGACTGCAAACTGGCGAGCACCATATTGCCATTTTTCTTTTTGATCGATGACAACGAAGCGATGAGCTCGCCAAGTCCGGTACTGTCAATCCAATTCACTTTGGAAAGATCGAGCACGATCTTGACGATATCGCGTTCCATCAAATCCCGAATTTTGTCCTGAACCTGGCCTTTGCCCTCAATTCCGGATAACTTTCCTTCGATTGTACAGATTGCCACATCATCGACCATTTTTTCCTGTATTTTGATCATGAACACGTTACCTCATGTATTTGGGAAGTTCACAATAGACCAGCTCGTTTCAAGAACACCTCAATGTCTTCTTTTATTTCAGTTGCGACCGGCTGCAGTGGCTGCCTCGGCGAGCCGCCGTCTAACCCGACAACATCCATTGCGGTTTTGATTCCCGGCACGCCGTACTTTCCAACAATTTGTTTTGCAAGAGGCAAGATTTTAATAAAGACCTGGCGAGCAGATTCGTACTTTTGCTCAAGTACAAGATTATAGACTTCTACGCACTCAGCCGCAGCAAAGTTCGCCAATGCCAGAATCGCTCCTGATGCGCCCATAATCATGCCATCCCACAAGAGCCCGGCATTTCCCACTAAGATTTGAAAACCCGGCTTTGCACAGGTCATTAGCTCATGTAACTTGCTAATGTCGGCTGTGCTCTCTTTAATACCTGCAATATTGCTGTGACCGCTTAACTCCCGCACAACGGCCACATCAAGTTCCAAGCCCGTAAACTTGGGAACATTATAGAGAATGACGGGGATAGGTGATTTATCGGCAACTTTCTGAAAATGTTGAATGTATGCGCCACTGTTGAGATGATTTTTGTAGTAAGCGGGGGTCAGAACCAGCGCTGAGTCCGCGCCGCACTCGGCCGCGCGCGCAGCACTTTCGATAACGTCATCAGTGGATTCGCCGCCTGTGCCTGCGATAAGACGCATGGTCTCGGGTATAGATTCACGCGCACATCGGACCACCGCCTCTCTTTCTAGCTGACGCAACAGAACGGCCTCTCCTGTCGAACCTAAGGCAACGAAACCCGCAAGTCCGGAAACCGACAGCTTCTCTAAATTAGAGACAAACTTAACGTCATCGAAGCGGTTGTTAGAAAAAGATGTTGTAACCGGGCAAAAAATACCGTTTAAGGACATTTATGCAAAGAACAGTTGCATGATACAGTCTGGGTGGGATTTAAATTAAGACAAATATAGCATATCGGCCAAATAAAACAAGCAAAATCTGAGTAGCCGGCGCCTATTCCCATTTGCTGAAATTGACCGTCTGTGGGTCATCCAGCAAACCATGCCCGGCAAATGTCATTCTGAGCTCATTGTGTACAGTGCGGAATCCACGGGACAATAGCCAGGAGAATCCCTTATAGTAACGCGTGTTGGCGCGCACATAAACCCCTTGCAGACCCTCTGAGCTGGCCCAGAGGTCCAGTAAATCCAGAACAACGTCCAGAGTTCCGAGTGGCTCACCCAACTTGAGCTGCATGATATTGACCTTGAGGAAGAATCGTTCCTCCTCTTGCGAGTATGTGCCCGTGTGGGCAAGAACGAAAGCAACAGGCTCGCTTTGCTGCAAGACAAGCATGGCGTCGCCAAATCCGAACCGAGCCACCAGCTCGATCTCGCTGCAATAATTCAGTCCCGGGTGCAGTTGCTCGGATAAGGCTGTACTTTTCTGCAGCATGGCGGCACGCTCATCCGGGCCGAGACGCGAATAAAGCCAGGCGGTGAAACCGGAGGGCGCCGTTGGGTCTTGCGATGGCGTCTCCCGTACCACATCAACGGTCAGGTGCTCAGGCACAAATCCAAGCTTTGTATAGAATGCCAGGTTCTTGCTGGAATACGCGGCCGTTTCCAGGCCGATGGTCCGGGCGCCTTGTTTGTTCAGGCAGTCTACGGCTTTTTGCACCAGGACTTTGCCCTGACCCCGACCCTGATGTGATGGCAGAACGCTGAGGGGACCAATCCACCCAACCCGGCCCCACAGCCGTGAGAAGCAATAGCCGATTACACGGCGGTCTTCTTCGATGACAAGCGAGCAAGTGGGGTTGGCTGCAGCATACATCCTGAGGAATGATTGCCGGCACAGGGGTACACGCGCATGTTTGAGGCCTTCATGCTCGCGCGCGTGTGTAAAGGACTTGGCAAGCAAGAGGTTGATTTCTTGCAGGTCCTTCTCTTCAACATTCCGGAGATAAGGCATTCGGTAAAAAGCGGGTTAAAGGTTTGTGAGTACAGCTCCTTTTGGCATGACGTGAAAGCGCCTTTTCGCGAGCCCCTGAACGGTTATTCACGAGCCGCCAGGTTTGATCCCTGCGCTAAATTGAGAGCGTGCAAAATCTGTGGGAAGTGGTTCGACGGTCTCGGAAGCAGCGTGTCCTGGCCGCAGAAATCAGACCGGCGTCGCAGGCAGCTTCTGTATACTAACCAAACTCGAGCGCCAGCTCGTTCAATATGTCAATGGCCTTGTCAAGCTTCTCATTACCCACGGCAAAAGAGATGCGAAAATGAGTGTTTCTTTCTGAGAAAACATTGCCCGGAATAATAAACAGTTTGCGTTCGATAGCCCGGTTGACAAATGCATCAGCATCGCCGCCAGGCGCCTCGGGGAAAAGATAGAAAGCGCCGCCCGGCTTCTCCATGCTAAATCTTTCGCGCAGACCCTGGTACAATTTATCGCGCCGGGACCGGTATTCTTGCACACACGCTGTCATATCATGGTTGAGTGCTTTCAGGGCTGCATGCTGCGCAACGGAGTTGGCGCATACGTATGAATACTGCTGAAAAGTCGCCATGGCATCGATGACGTGCTTTGGACCTGTCACGTAACCGAGCCGCCAGCCTGTCATGCCGGCGCTTTTTGAGAAGCCGCCCACCACAATCGCATCCTCAACAACATTGCTTATGCTGACGAACGGTTCATCCGTAAATACAAACTGGTCATAGATTTCGTCTGAGATTATGTGCAATTTATATTGTGCCGCAATTTCAGCAACAATCTGCAGTTCATCCCGGCTGTATACGGCGCCCGTAGGATTGCCCGGATGATTGATAATTATGGCGCGGGTTCGGGGCGTGATCAGCGGCTCAATGGCCTCACGCCTCAGGCTGAAATCAGGATAGGTGTCGATGAGCTTCGGAACACCGCCGCACATGATGACCACATTGGCGTAGGCTACAAAGTAAGGATCGACAATCAGCACTTCATCGCCGGGACTGACCACGGACATGACAGCGAGGTAGTACCCTCCCGTAGCGCCTGCAGTGATCAGTATGTCTTCAAATTTCAGACCACGGCCATGCAAGCGTTTCATGAGCGCAGCTCGCAAGGCCTGCACGCCCCGCGTTGAGACATAGCCGTTAAAACCTTGCTCTATGGCTTCTATGGCAGCACGTTTAACAGGCTGAGGCACGTCATAATCAGGGTCGCCGATAGAAAGGTCAATGCCATCGGGATTGGCGCAGGCGATGTCAAAAATTCGTCGAATCCCGGATGGTCTTATCTGATCAAACCGGACAGAAAGCGTTTTCTTTCTCACAATCGATATCCCGCAGAAATTCAAGGTGTGCAGTTACAAAGCTGGTCCTTAATATAACAAAAGCGGGATGATAAACAAGGGGAAAGCTATCTGCCAGGGGTTATATGATGCCACTCCGGGCAAGCGAGTGTGTGTTATTCTACCCGAAAAAACCGCTGGTTGCCATTGCGCACAAACGGGATTCTCAGATATATCTCGCCGGGCGACAGCACCGCAAGACCGAACTCATCTTGCAATCCCTGCGGCAGCGTGATATCATTGACCAGTAAATAGGGCACAATTTCATATTCGCCAACTTTCAGGTCATCCGGTAACAGGTTTATCTCCATGGACCGGGTTTTGAGCTCGGCCGTGACCGTATCCAGCTCACTGGTAGATC
>CAZVSL010000052.1:18836-19225 GCA_964629935.1 uncultured Calditrichaceae bacterium
CTCCTCTGCAATAAAGGAGCTCAACACGGTTACTTCGTTGGTCTCCGTGTTCCGGAACAGCAAAGGCCCGTGCACACTATTCGTTTCGGCCGGAAAAAACACGAGCACGGTATCATCTTTGACTGCCTGTAAACTCACATCGATATCCATGAAGAAGTTGGACTTGCCTCTGGTCACCACAATCGTTTCCTTCTCAACAGATGTGGGCTCTACAGTGGTTTTGATATTGAGCCTTTGGAACAGCAGTTCTGGCTGCCTGAGCGCACCTTCATCGCTTACCTCCGGAGTATCGAAGATGAATTCGCCGTTGCGCGTAAATACTTCGGTGGTGCCGAGGGTGTAGTTTCCCATGAAAGCATACAGGGTGAACGCCCCGCTGATCCCGCCGG
>CAZVSL010000053.1:0-19159 GCA_964629935.1 uncultured Calditrichaceae bacterium
TGTCATGTTTCAAACCCAGCACATGACAGCTCACCACTACAATTCGCTCCTGCTCAGAGAAGCAGATATTGCCATCCGTCCTAATGTGGGGCTGGTGTACTGGTCAGAGTTCAAGCTCCTGGATTATATGATCGAAGAAGGAGAGCGCGTTACGGAAGCACTCTTGCCCGACATCCGCCGTGTGATCAAAGAAAAGACCAGCGCCTGGAAAAAACTTTTTGCCAGGTCGGATGTTTCGCTGCGCACAGCAGCGATGTAAACCTGCTCAACTTACCCCGAAACTTTCAACGCTGGCCTTACCGCTGCACTGCATCCCGCGTGTTTCCCCCGAAATTCTTATTTATGGCATACAAACTATCTTCTTTGCCACTCCCTTCTTAAGTTTGGGAAAAACCTTCTTTTCGGGTCGCGGATCACGACATGGCTCAAAGATATGAAAAACAATATCTTGAACGTGTTTTCAAGACACCGATAAAGGCGTACGGAATATGGCATGGATTTTGATTTTATAAAAGAGGGTCGATCTCCATGAATCAAGTCCGATTGTACTCTGGATTATTGCCATGAGGCGCTTTCAGAGCGTTACATTCAACGAAAGGAGTGAGAAGAATGTCCAGACTAAAGCAGAAACTCGCTGAAAGAATACCCGAATACCGCGAACGAATCAGCCGATTGGTAAATGAATACGGTGATGTCGTTGTGGACAAAGTGACGATCAGGCAGATTTACGGCGGCATGCGGGGTCTAAAATCGCTATCCACAGACATCTCGTATTTGGACCCGGAAGAGGGCATTCGGTTTCGGGGGTATACGATTCCGGAATGTTTGCAGAATCTGCCAAAGCCACCGGGCGCAGAAATGCCTTACGTGGAGGGGCATTACTATCTTTTGCTCACTGGTGACATCCCCACTGATGAGGATGTCCAGGAAGTCGTCGATGAATTTCGTAAACGCGCGGCTGTGCCGGAATATGTTTTCAAAATGCTGGAGGCCATGCCAAATGACGCCCACCCGATGAGCATGTTTTCCGAAGCGATCCTTGCCTTGCAGCGCGAATCGATGTTCGTCAAGCAATACAATGCGGGTATGAGCAAGCAAAGTTACTGGGAGCCGATGTTCGAAGACGTCATGAATCTGCTTGCCAAACTGCCCGAAATTGCTGCACATATCTATCGTATGAAATACAAGAAAAACGATATTATCCCGCGCAATCCTGAGCTTGACTTCGGCGCCAGCTTTGCCCACATGATGGGTATTGCGCCTCCGTACGATGAAATCTCACGCCTCTATTTTCTCCTGCACAGCGACCATGAAAGCGGCAACGTCAGCGCTCACATTACTCACCTGGTCGGTTCTGCCCTGTCTGATTGTTATTACGCATTTTCGGCAGGTCTGAACGGACTGGCAGGACCGTTGCACGGGCTGGCTTGCCAGGAAGTTCTGCGCTGGATCCATGACGTGATGGAGAAAATGGGAAATCAGGTTCCGACCAAGGACCAGCTCAGAGAGTTTGTCTGGGATACGCTCAACTCAGGACAGGTGATACCGGGTTACGGTCATGCGGTCTTGCGCAAAACCGATCCGCGCTACACAGCTCAAAGAGAGTTCGCGCTCAAGCACATGCCCGATGACGAGATATTTAAGCTTGTCAGCATGCTGTACGAAGTGGTGCCGCCTGTGCTGAAAGAGCAAGGCAAGGCCAAAAATCCATGGCCTAATGTGGACGCGCACTCCGGCGTGATTCAATGGCACTACGGTGTCAAAGAATATGACTTCTACACGGTCATGTTCGGTGTTGGCCGCGCGCTCGGTGTTTTGAGCAATCTCATCTGGGACCGCGCTGTTGGGCAGGCGCTGGAACGCCCAAAGTCCCTGACAACGGACATGCTTGAGAAGATCGCAGGAATTAAGTAAAGTACTCTGTTCGCATAGTACAGACGTAAGATTGAGGAGAACATATCATGGCGACCTATGAGTACAGATGTGCCAATTGTGGTCATCAATTTGAAAAAGTGCTAACCATCAAGGAGCACGACAGAGCGCGACCGAAGTGTCCGGAATGCAAAAGCAGCAAAGTGGAGCAGGTCTATAGCGTTTTCTTTGCGAAAACAGATAGCAAGGCCTGATATCGAACTCGCTTCCTGGCAGGGGAAGGATGCCTGGAATATCGCGGCGCCGGGTCACTTTGAAGCCGCTCTGTCTGGTGATTCCGATGTAGAGAGGTGCATGATGCAAGAGTACCTTGAAGCTATCCACAGCCGGGTTTGTGCTGTCTGCAACGATGGTATTCTTAATGAATATTATGAGTTCGTTTGTTGCGGTTTACCTCGCGGGAAAATCTGCCCGGTTAGATTATATTTGCCAGAAGTACTCGAAACTATCCAGTCAATCGATAGCCCCTGGATGGAAGATTATGTTGCCGTGCTGCGGCACAAGATAGGCCAACGCTATGGCGCAGAAGAGAGCAAGGGTGAAATCCGTCTGCGCCCGGAATGCTCTCTGGACACCTATTTCATGTTGTTGGCAGAGGCGATCGCAGAAATCAAGGAAAGAAAACAGTTGTCGTAGCCTGAATCACACCAGTAAGGCATACCGGCAGCATGCCGAATCGCCCGAAGGCTGCGCTCCCAATGCACCAGTCGGCGCGTAACAAAGGGACAGCAGTTAGGCGCGGCTTCACGACCCTTCTGACGCAGCGGAGTGCAGCTTGATCAAATTGCTCTGGCTGACTATGGTCCGCACCCTACCTCACAACCGAATCGCAAAACAAGAACTGGAGGACATGATGAAGATCAGAGTGCTCGGTGTACCATTCAATTGTGATGGCACACCGCCTGAGAAGGAGAACCCGGCGCAGGCTCTTCGCAAAGCCGGCTTGCTGGCCATGCTACAGGCAAGTGGCAACGAAGTAGACGACCTCGGCGACCTTTCCGTGCCGCCAGCCGAAGGTATCCGGGACTTGGTCTCACGCATCTTGAATTTCTCGGCCTGGCATAATCTCACCGGAAAGCTGGCCAACAAACTCTATGATGTGATCGATGGCGATACGTTCACCCTGGTGCTCGGAGGCGATTGCAGCATCCTGACCGGTATTTTTTCCGCGCTTTCATGGTGGGATAGCAGGGTCGGACTCATCTTTGTCGATGCCCATGCAGATTTCCTGACGCCCGAAACCTCATCGACCGGCCAACCCGCGGATATGGAGCTTGCGGTCATTACCGGGCGCGGTCCGCAAGCGGTGGCCAACTGGGGCTCGCATTCACCTATTGTTAATGATGATGACGTCGTCGCGTTTGGATTGCGCCAGCCGGATTTGTTACGACATTCACGTATCAAAGTGTATGGCCGCGAAACCATGTTGCAAATGGGCATCAAGCAGCTTGTTGATGCAGGTCTGCACAAATTTAAGCAAGAGCACATACCCGTATGGTTGCACTTTGACGTGGACGTTTTGGATCCAGACAGCATGCCAGCCTTGCATCCCATACCGGGCGGACTGTCTTTCTCAGAAACTCAGGCTTTGCTACGGCAGACGATCGCGTCAGGACTGGTACTGGGCATGAGCGTGACATGCTATCATCCGCGGCTGGATTCAGACGGCAAAGCCGGCTCCCGGCTAACCGCCCTGATCGCCGGTTGCTTTAGCAATACCCCGCAATGCAATTGAATAATCTCAGAGAGGAGGGTCTTGTGCAATGATAAGCTTTCAGATCAACGGCAAGCAGTATACCACCGAAGCGCCTGCGGACACGCCGCTGCTGTGGGTACTGCGTGACCATCTTGACCTGACCGGCACAAAGTATGGTTGTGGTCAGGGACTGTGCGGCTCCTGCACAGTGCATCTCGGCAAAGAAGCCATCCGGTCATGCGTCACTCCCGTCGGAGATGTGCAGGGCGAATCGATTACAACCATTGAGGGACTGGCTGCAAACGAAGACTACCCGGTGATTCGCGCCTGGATTGAAGAGGATGTGCCGCAATGCGGTTACTGCCAGCCAGGCCAGATCATGCAGGCCGCCGCCTTGCTTGCAAACAATGCCAGGCCGGAAGCGGCTGAAATAGACGGAATTATGTCGACTGTGTTGTGTCGCTGCGGCACATATCTTCGTATTCGTCGTGCTATTGAGCGAGCCATTCGGGAAGGAGGTGAAAGATGACTGACAAGATGAAGGTCTCACGTCGCGACTTTATCAAGATCGTCTCAGCCGCTGGCGGTGGGCTTGTGCTCGGCGCATATCTGCCTGCGAAAGGATATCCGTTTGATGAAGACGAAGGCAAAGCGGCTCGATTTGAGCCCAGCGTTTGGTTACGCATCTCAGATGACGGTACCACAACAATCACGGTGTCGCGCTCAGAGATGGGGCAGGGGGTTCGCACTGCGCTTCCCATGTTGATTGCGGAGGAGTTGGAGATAGATTGGTCTGCCGTACAGGTTGTGCCAGCGCTGGCAGATGAAAAATACGGCAACATGAGCACCGGCGGCAGTCGCAGCATCCGCACGTTCTATGATACCATGCGCAAGGTTGGCGCGACCGCCCGCGAAATGCTGATTGCAGCCGCGGCGCAAGAGTGGCATGTCGAGCCCGCCACCTGCCGCGCGGAAAAGGGCGTGGTCATTCACAAAACCAGCGACCGGCGGCTTGCTTATGGCAACCTGGTGGCAGCCGCCGCAAAACTGCCCGTACCGGAGGATGCGCCGCTAAACAAGCGCAGCGAATTCACGCTCCTGAACAAGAGCATTCCACGGGTGGACACCGAAGCCAAGGTTACAGGAAAAGCTGTTTTCGGCATCGACGTCAAACGACCGGATACGCTGATCGCGGCCGTGGCGCGCTCCCCGGTATTCCGCGCCAAAGTGAAAAGTTTTGATGGCACAAAGGCACGCGCCGTAGCCGGCGTCCGTGATGTGCTGGAAATACCCGATGCGGTTGCCGTGCTGGCAAACTCGACCTGGGCTGCATTCAAGGGTCGTGAAGCGCTGTCTGTGACCTGGGATGAAGGAGCACACGCGGATCTCGACAGTGACGGCATTCGCGCTCTGTTTCATGAAAAAGGCAAAGCCGATGGCGTCGCAGTGCGGCAAGATGGTGACGCAAAGGCTGCCATTGAAACGGCTGCGCAAAAAATCGAAGCTGCCTATGACCTGCCCTATCTCTCACACGCACCGTTGGAGCCCATGAACTGTGTCGCTGATGTGCGTGCGGACAGGGCTGAAATCTGGGCGCCGACGCAAACCCCGAGATGGGCGCAGGGAGCAGTTGCCGAGGCCATAGGTTTGCCGCTCGAAAAGGTCAAATTGCACACCACGCTTCTAGGCGGCGGTTTTGGGCGCCGCCTGATGCCGGACTTCGCGGTTGAGGCAGCGCATGTGTCAAAGGCGGCGGGCGCACCTGTTAAGGTGGTGTGGACGCGGGAGCAGGATATGCAGCACGACTTCTATCGCCCGGCGAGTTACCATCAACTTGTGGCCGGCGCCGATGAACAAGGCAACCTAATTGCCTGGCAGCACAAAGTAACATGCCAGTCTATCACCGGCCAGCACTTTCCCGATAATTTCGACGAAAAGGATCCGGATATGCTTGGCGGCGCAAAAGATGTGTCTTATCAGATTCCAAATATCTCGATAAATGCCACACCGGTCGAGGTCAACGTGCCGGTTGGCTGGTGGCGCTCGGTTTATCACTCGCAAAATGCCTTTGCCAACGAGTGTTTCATGGACGAAGTGGCCGCAGCCTTGAAGACCGATCCGGTTGAACTTCGGCGCCAGTTGTTGCCGGCGGATTCAAGATTGCGCAAGGTTCTGGAGCGCGCTGCAAAAGAAGCAGGGTGGGGCTCGTCTATGGAAAAAGGCAAGGGCCGGGGCATCGCCTGCCACGCCTGTTTTGGCAGCTTCGTCGCGCAGGTGGCCGAGGTTTCCGTAGCCGCTAACGGGCGCGTCACCGTCGACAAAGTCGTGTGCGCTGTTGACTGCGGTCCGGTGGTGAATCCGCGCATTCTGGAAACGCAGGTAGAAGGCGGCGTCGTATTTGCCCTGAGCGCCGTCATGACCGGCGAGATAACCATCGGCAACGGCCGGGTGCAGCAAACCAATTTTGATGATTACACCGTCATCACTTTTGAGGAGATGCCGGAAGTCGAGGTGCACATTCTGGACAGCACCGATTCCGTTGGCGGGATTGGGGAGCCGGGCGTGCCGCCGCTGGCGCCGGCCGTTTGCAATGCCATCTTTGCTGCGACCGGCAAGCGAATCAAGCGCCTGCCCATCGGCGGCAGGGTGTAGAAAGGGAGCATAACGCGGTTGTTTTTGAAAACGACCGGATTAAGCTAAATTAAAACCATTCCGACTGACGGGGTGAGGCTGCGAGTTTGAACTGATTTTTTTATCCCAAACCCAACAAGGAGGTGAATGAATCATGTCTATTCCGCAGACGATTGAGTCATTTCTCCTCGAACACCAGATTGGGTTCGAGAGTATCCACCACCGGCGCGATTTCACTGCACAAGAGACAGCAGCAGATACCCACACCAAAGGCAGGACGTTTGCCAAGACCGTTGTACTGTTTGCAGACAATCAATATCACATGGTGGTTGTGCCAGCCATGTGTCAGGTGGATACGGAGAAAATGCGCAAGCATCTGAACGCCAGCCAGGTTACCCTGGCAACCGAGGATGAGCTGAAGACGCTTTGCCCGAATTGCGAAATCGGCGCTATGCCGCCGTTTGGTCCGCTGTATCATCTGCCGGTCTATGTTAGTCATCTGTTCAAGAATGATGACCTGATAACCTTTAACGGCGGCACCCATGAGGACGTTATACGCATGCGATTTGAGGATTTCGTTGAGCTCGTGCAGCCGCGGATGCTCGATGCGACGCATGAAGATAGTCTCTGAGCGGGCGCCGGCGTTTTTTTAGCGGGCCACTATTCCTCGGAAGCAGGTTTCAAGCCTGTATGACTCATGAAATCTCGAACGCTTGTAAAGTAGCGGTATGCAGGCGTTCATGAACACGCGATTATGGAGTAATGGATTGGTGAATTTGGGGGCTCCCTGCCGGCAGTCCATTACTCCATAATCCATAGGCCCACGTAATCTTGTACCTCTTCAGTGCTTTAGCTTGACCTGTGTCCAGACATCCCGATTGTCTGGCCTGAATAATTCACAAATCCGGGAAATACCCAAATATGAGTTATGAGACGACTTGCAGGACTTACTTACAAGAAAATTGACATCTCACTTCTATTTCAACAATTACTCTGTTCGGAGCTCCCCAAGAAGAGCTTATGGTGTTTATCTCCAGGCAGCAACCTCCATCTTAGTTCAATACTCCCCTGAAGCTCCCCCTCCCCCAGATTTCCCGCCGCCAAACTTCGGCTCATCGTCTGTAGCACGCTCATCAGACAAAACAGGCATCGTCTCTGCGATCAACAGTGCTTCAGCGTCCAAACTTGCAGCACTGCGATTGAGGAGATGCTGGTGCGTATAGCCGTTTACCGGCCTGCGCAGGAAACGAATAGCGGCGCCCGCAAGGAGCATGCATGCAGCGCCCGCAACCAACAACACAAGCTCGGATGGCCCGAAATCGACATAGTACTGCCAGGTGAAAACGCTGCCAGCCAGCGCTGCCAGAGACACGCGAATGAAAATGAGATCGCGCTCGCGTAAGCCACATACCAGATAAGCAACCGGGACGATTGCAGTGGCGACATAGAAAAATGTGGCAAATGGAATCGCTTCGCCTGGTTGTAATTCCATATCCAGGAAAGCTACACTGAGTTCGCGCACGACCAAATAATTGCTGGCAAGATAGAACAAAATGATGCTTAAAGTCTTGACCGTGATTGCATTGCCTTGCCAGGGCCACAAGTTATCGATCTTCTCATAACGATTCGCGAGCAGAAATGTGGTAGCGGATAACAACATCATGACAAATGGCAACACCGCACGTGCAGCGCTGCCAAATTCGAGGAACTGGGCGAAAACGTAAGCAAACGTCACGGCTGCCATCAAGCTGCTGGCAAAACGTGCGGCCAACCAAATCAGCACGGGCAAAGGCAGCAACAGGAAAACAGGTGGCGGGATATGTTTCAAAAGCGGCTGCAGTATCAGGAAGAGCCCGGTTAGGAAGAAACCAGGAGCAAGCCAGAGCAGAGCGTCATCAACGCCCGCCTGAAAAAACCGCTTTTGACGAACAATTTGTCGTTCCAGGAAAATATACAGGGCGGCGCCAAACAGCAAAAACGAGCTTTTAAAAGCAAGTTCGTTCTCAACCCCGAATGACAGACCGACGAGACCCCAAATCGCCATCACGATGATTACGGTCGCCAGAAACAGCGTCACCCGGATAAATATGTTGGGTGTGTAAGAGTCGACAGGATAATCTGTTTTAATAGCCTCGAAGCGCTCGCTCGAAATCAGGCCGCTGTCATGCCAGCGGTCGGCTTCCTCCTGGAGTTGCAAATTTCTGAGTGTTGCACGGTCGTAGATGAGCATTTGGCTGCCTATTTGGTTACTGTCAGTATTTGAAAAGAAAAAACGCGGATCAGACGGATCATCACATTCCGGAGAGAATTGAAAAAATGTGCTGCACCGTGAGTTTTGATCTGCAATCTGCGATTCGCGATTTCCGAATTTCGATTTACGATTTAGGTACTTACACGAAATGTCTTAAGCGAGCGTGTTATGAAATAAACCAATCCGCCACAGGAAATAATAAAGTACAGATACCAAAACAGCGCCCCCAGGTCGACAAGCGAAGTAAGCAACACAGTCAAGCCGATATAACCGAAGACGGCGCCATAGAGATAGAACACAAATGTGGCCGTCTGCAAGGCATAACGCATGGCGACTACGCTCACGATCATGAGCGTGAGACAATATAGTGAGGTTGGCTCAAATGAAATCACGGCGCCGAGCATGCCGGCGAATATAAAGGTCGCACCCCACAACAAATAGGTGAAGGTAAAATGAACTTTGATGCCCGCACGTCGCAGCAAAGCGGCCGCTCCAATCACGCCAACGCCCAGAGCAACAGACGGGAAAATAAGCGCTTCTTCGGAGAAGACGTTGTTCGCAAACCAATTGATCGCCGAGACTTCGAGGCCGATAGCAGCCGCGGTCGCCGTGATCGCAAGGGCGAGGATGCCACGATGGTCATACAAATACGCCATGACGAAAAAGACCACTGCCGGAATCAATCCGGCCAAACCCCACTGTTGCCCGAAAATGTTGTAGACGGCCTGCAAGTAACCTTCGATGCTGGCGAACAGCAACGCGCCAAGCAGCAAAGCATAGTCGTAATATGGCGTCGGGCTCTCAACCTCTGCGTGAGTGTACGGTGGCCTGTGTTTGGTGGCATAAGCAAAGCAGGCAAGCATCACCATCGTAAGCAAAAGGATATTGATGCTATGGCCCAATGTCTCAGTGTGCTTGTAGAGTAGAATGCCAGCGCCGGTCGTAAACGAGAGCACGCCGACATAAAGCAGGGCACGAATTTCGTAGAACAGCGAAATGAATTCGCCCGAATAGATCCTGGCCAGCCAGGCGTACTGCTTTTCGTTGAGGTGACCGCGTTGCCGCAGTTCGCTCAGATCACTCAGACGCATGTTCATCTCCTTGTGATGTCGATTACTGAGACAGGATTGTCAACACAGTTTGGCATTTTTCCAGACACTCACGATAACCAGCCAGCTTTTGATTTGCCGAAACGATGAACCCTTGCACCAGGTTTGAGAAACGGCGGCCCTTGATGATATCGCGGTTGGCGGGCCCGGGACCACGTAGATCAAAGTTCTCCAGAAAAAAAGGCAAAACGTACCGATCAATGTATTCTACATCGACCTGGTCCTTGCGATTCACTATATCGTAGAAGCTGTACAACTCACTCAACTGTTGTTTTAACTCAAAGCTTGACAGCACTGCCCAATCGCCCGAGGCTGTCAGGGACTGACAAGTGATTTGCTGTGGCGTAAAGCGGTCCAGACTCGCCATGCTGGCAGTGTACAAATCGAGAGAATCCATATTGACATTTTCGCGCTGCAGCATGCGGTCCAGCTTCACCACCTGACTCAGGTTCGTCCTGGTATATTCGATCAAATCCTGCAACTGTTGAATGTCGGCTGAAATATCCTTGTGCAGAGCCGTGAGATAGCGTTGCTCTAGCTCCGCTGTTCTCACCTGCTCGCGATAATTATCAAGCAGAAAAGCTAGCGTAACCCCGAGAAAAACAACTATCAATTCAACAATATGGTTTTTCCAGTCAATTTTGGGCATGATGTATCAGCGTGCTTTTTTTAGCAGTTAAGTTGCCACTGATTAACGCGGATAAACACTGATTCTCATGTTCGCAGTCTTGAAAAGAGAGCCCTGGAAAGACTCTAAATCGCTCTGCAAACTTTCCTCTACATCAGGCAGCAACATCTGTGAAAATCCATGTGAATCCGTGGCTACAAAAAACCAGTGAGGCGAACTCACTCACCAAACAGCAGCTCAAAGTCACGCGCATTGGCCCGGCGCCACCAATCGGTTGGAACAACCCGCCAGTTCTCTTCAAGCTCAGGAGTCACCGTCTCGTGCTTTTCGATCCACTTCATGATATAATAGCGCAGGTCTTTTTCCGTGGACGACAGAATACGCGCTTGCAGGGAATCCCGTGCAATGCCAGCGCCATCGGTCAGGTGACCGCCACCGCCATTGCCACGGTAGGAATTGACGGCGACACGATACTTCCTGTCCAAATCGAATGGCTCTCCGTTGGCCAGTCGCGTGATTTCAACGCGGTCTCCCGCGGGGCGCGATACGTCAACGGTATAATCAATCCCGGCAGCCGAATCGAAATTGAATGCAGGTGTTTGCAGCATGGCTCGGCCATTGCGGGAACGAGCAAGCTGGTTTTCGTCTTCGCGCTTTAGTCTCAGCAAATGGTCATCCGGTCCTTGCATGTGATTGAACCAGCGGGCATACGAGTATTCCAGAAAGCCTTCGATCTCCCGGCCGGTGAGCGCCATGGTGTAGAGCAGATTCTCGTATTTGTACAGATTAAACATGTCGCGCACAGTCACGGTACCGGCTTCGATGGTAGCATCGAGGGCCAGTGGCGCAGTGAACGACAAGTCGGCGCCCGTGAGCTCGAGTTGAATGTGATGAATCAGATCCGCAAAGGCAGCGTCGCCAAACACAGCCTCACGCGCGGAAATGGTTTGCGTAAACGTGCCAATGGGCCGCGATACGTACTCCTGCACCTCCTCGAATTCAGGAGCAAATTGCACCATGAAAGCAGAATCCGGCTCGAAATCTGACATGTCGACAAGCTCTGTGCGGATGGCTCTCTGCCATTTATGCAAGGTGCTATCGTATGTCAGGTCAACCGTGGCGACTGCCACATCTCGTGCATGTGCACTGCCGCCGAGCACGTGCACCATCACAGAATCCGGATTCGTAACCGTGAGATTCCAGCCCTGGTGGTCGTGACCGACAAAGATCAAATCGAAACCCGGCACCTGCTGTGCCACCAATTTCGAAGCATTCTCGTTTTTCGGCGTGCCGGCATGGCTGCCGCCATAAGTATAATCAACTCCGGAGTGAAACAGCCCAACCAACAGGTCTGGCGATTCTTTCTGCTGAATGACCGGCGCCCACTTGCGGGCGCATTCGACCATGTCTTCGAAGGTCATGCCTTCCCAGATCGCCGGTGGCAGCCAGTTCGGGATACCGGGCGTGACCATGCCCAGGATTGCCACGCGAACGCCCTGTCTATCAAGAATCATATATGGCTCGAAATAGGTCTCACCCAGGTCAGTCGGAACAATAGTCTCTGATGCGGGCGTCATCAAAGCGTTTGCCGCCAGCCACGGAAACTGTAACTCTCGTCTGAATTTGTCATAGACCGCATGCCCGGCTTCGATATCATGATTTCCGACGGCAGCGGCATCGTAACCCATGTAGTTCATCACGCGCGCAAATAGATGTGTTACCTCCGGTTTCTCGAAATTGTAGTAATAGACAACCGGCTGACCTTGCAAGTTATCCCCGGCATCCAGCAAAACCACATGCTGACCGCCCTGGCTACGCTCCTGTCTGACATAGGTCATAACCTGAGCCAATGAGCCGGCGGCTTCGCGATCTTTGATAAAGTCATAGGGATAGATCGCCCCATGCACATCCGTGGTTTCGATGAATTTAAGGGTCACAGTTTGGGAATAGGCTGAGCTGCCCAAAAGCAAGACAAACGTGACAGTCAAAACCAGGCACGTTAGTATCTTGCCAAAAAAGAACTTGGGCTTGTGCCGTTCGCGATCATGTTTCATAGCAACTCCGTTGTGGTCATCTGAAAAAGCGCCCCAATATAACCTGAACGTAACTTTTTGTCAACAAATCTGTTTTAAGGGCCACGCTGAAAGGGTTGCGAACGCTGTCAGCGTTCTCTTTTGTGAGCTTGATCTTTTCAGGTATAAGTCTATATTTGGTGAATTTCAACGACTATTATGCGGTGGTACACTGATTCTATTAACCACAAAGACTCAAAGAAACACGAAGGTCCACAAAGGGGTTTTGTCAGTTCGAGTCACCGGCGCTGAATCAAAGCGTTTTGTGTAGATATAACGACCGAAGTCAGTGTCTAAGTCCGAAAGTCTTCCCTTGGTCGCAGAGAATTTCTGAACACCAAATCTACAATCACTCAATGAAAGGCAGGTCCATGCATCCTATCCGATATCTGAAACTGTGGTGTAGTGTCTCGCTGTGTCTCATGTTCATAGCAACATCCTTCGCGCAAGAGAAAGTCGATCAGCAAATTATCGCGCGCATCAAGCAGGAAGGATTCCAGCGCTCACAGGTCATGCAGACGTTGAGTTATCTGACTGACATCTATGGGCCGCGATTGCTCGGCACGCCCGGCTATCGCGAGGCGGCAGAGTGGGCACGGGATCAGCTTACCGAGTGGGGCCTGGAAGAAGCCCGGCTCGAGTGGTTCGGCGAGGAATTCCGTGGCTGGGAAGCACAGTCATTCTCAGTTGAAATGATCGAACCGCGCTATACGCCGTTGTTGGCCTGGCCCAAGGCCTGGGTCTCAGGCACGGATGGTGACATTAGCGGGGTGCCCGTCCTTCTCGAAGAGACGGACATCGAATCCCTGCAGGATTACGCCGGAAAACTGCAAGGCAAAATCGTGCTGCTGGGACGTGGTGAGCCAACAGCGCCAGGGTTCGAGCCCCTCAGCACACGCCTGAGCAATGAGATCTTAGCCGAAGCAGAACAGAATATCGATCCGACTCCGGAAGATCCTATCGGATATATGGTGCCCGAACCCGTGACAGAACGCATGGCTGATGATGACCTCGAGCATGAAGAGGATACGCGCTGGCACCAGTTTTTCATCGATGAGGGTGTGGCGGTCTTGCTGGAACCAAGCGATTTCGACCACGGCATCCTGCATGTCGATGGCACTTATTTCACGAAAAAGGAGGAAATCAAGCCTGTACCCTATTTTGTGGTGGCCAACGAGCACTATTCGCGACTGATTCGAATGCTGGACAAAGGAGCGCCACCGACGCTCAAGGTTGAGTTGCAAGCGCAATTCTATGAAAACCCAGAATTCAACGTCAACGTGCTGGCTGAGCTGCCCGGTGAAGATGACAAGCTGCGTGAGCAAATCGTCATGCTCGGCGCCCACTTCGACTCCTGGCATGCCGGCACAGGCGCCGTTGACAACGCAGCTGGCTCAGCCGTGGTGATGGAAGCCGTTCGCATTCTGACCGCGATTGATGCGCATCTGGCGCGCACCGTGCGCGTCGGCTTGTGGGGCGGCGAAGAGCAAGGTTATCTTGGCTCAGCAGCGTATGTTAAGCGCCACGTGGGCGACATTTTCACAGGCGAGAAAAAAGAAGAGCAAAGCAAGATTTCCGCATATTTCAATTATGATAATGGCAGCGGTAAAATTCGCGGTATCTACTTGCAAGGCAATGAAGCTGTGCGCCCGATTTTCGCTGCTTATCTCGAGCCTTTCCAATACCTTGGCGCGTCCACCCTCGCCATCCAAAACGCAAGCTGGACCGACCACGAGCAGTTCGACGCCCTCAATGTGCCGGCGTTTCAGTTTATCCAGGACCCGATCAACTACATGACGGTCACGCATCACACCAATCTGGATTTGTATGAGTATGTGATCGAAGATGATCTGAAGCAGAGTGCCGTCATTTTGGCGTCCATCGTCTATCATGTTGCAAATCGGGATGGCATGTTGCCGCGCAAGTGAACACCTTGCTCGATTAGAACAAATTACAGAACTGATTTTGCCAGGCAGGTGAAACTTGAAGAAGACATTGATACTTTTCGCACATCCGGCATTACAGAAATCGAGAGCTAACCGAATCCTACGAAATCCTCGATGCGGGCGTCCACGCCGCGGATCATCTAAGGGCGGGAACCCACCTTTGGAGTTTCTTTCTTGTCCCTGCTCTCCCCTTCATCGGTCTCGCCCGTCCCTTCAGGCTTATCATCGATCCTACCATCGCCCTCACAGTTATTGCAGTAAATCTGGCTTGTGGTGGCGCCGGTGCGGCCGCAGGTCTCGCAAGGCGGATTTCTAACGTGCCCGCTGCCCTGGCACCACGGGCATTTGACCTCTCCCCGGCCACCACACCGAGAACAAGTATAGGGACGACTTTGCACGTATACCCGGCCCGAACCTGCACATATCCGGCACGTCTCATAACCCCGGCCATAGCATTTTCTGTCTTCCTCGAGGATAAAGCCAAAACCGTGGCAGGTTGGACATTTGTGGCGCGCCTCGGTATACCCTCTGCCGGCGCAGACCTGGCATTGGCCCCTTTCATGCGCTTTCACCTCTTGCAGGAGCGCCTGTGCCTGTTTTGCAAACTCACCCTTGCCATCGGTGATTGACTGATAATCCTGCAAGAGTTGCTTGCCATTCTCATAGTCTTGCCCGCGGACAAAGGTCTTGCCCAGCAAGAAGTAAAACTCAGCGGGCGGAATGCCGCCAAGCTCCAGAATCTTGCCAAGAGCAAAGGCAGATTCGCGCCACGCCTGATTTTCGATATGCTGCTTTGCTTCGGCGAGGCGGCTCTCAACCTGCTTTGCCCTTTTCGCCCCGGCTGTGTCAGCCGCCTGGCCATGTTGATTATTCCGGGCTTGTGCCACGTTTGACAGACAGCCAAGCGAGAATATGGTGAATAGCAACGCCAGCTTTTTCATTACGAGCATCTTGAGTTAACCTGAATTGTTCATGATCTTACCCAGGGTAAAAATTTACACCTCCGGCACTATTTCGCGAAAGCCATGGTTGATTAGATCTTGCCACAAGATTAAGCGAGGTTTGTGACTTTTTCAAGTTAGAAACTCACAGTAGCCGTATTTGAGCAAGGCGAGCCACCGACTTCGCAAACCTGATAGTCATAAGAGCCGCCGCCGCGATTGTTGATATTATCGGTGTACAAGCCATCGTTATCGGTGGTCGTGATCAGCACACCGTCACGGTAGATTTCGACGCTTGTGCCCGTGGCGCCACTCCATTCCAGATCCGCTTTCTGCAATCCTTGCACTTTGTAGCCGGTTGCAGTCAGAGTAATGCTGCCGCTGCTACCATCGGAGACGCTGACATCCTGCGATGTTGAACCGCTGGCGCCGTCGTCATCGGTTACGGTGAGGCTAACAGTATAGGCGCCTCCTGTACTGTACGTGTGGCTCGGATTCTGCTCGGTCGATGTAGCGCCATCACCGAAATCCCACTCCCAGGCCACGACGCTGCCATCCGAATCCGTGCTCTGGTCCGTAAAATCGGCCGTCAAGTCGGTTGTGGTGAAGCTGAAGTCAGCCGTTGGCGGGCTGTTTGTGCTACCGCCGCCGGACAGGCTGAAATTTGAGAGCACAGGATAGTGATCGCTGGTGGTCTGGTCATAGTCATCCAGGTACTGATCCGCTGGAAAGACCTGTACGCTGCCATCGACATAGGAAGCGATTAAATCGTCGGTGCTGAGATGGTGATCGATCATTTCGGAGTAATAGACGGTTGAGGAAATGCCGGCATCTGACAGCTCTTTAGTCGGAAATGTGTAATCGGTAGCATCATCGACAAAATTTTTGTAGGGTGAATCTTTCGGGCGGGTTATCGATTGATCGACGTCGTCGTTGAAGTCACCGATTACCATAACGCTGGCTGTCGGATAAGTGCTGTCCAGATAAGATTTCAGGGCAGCCGATGCTGTGTTGCGGCGATCCCAGTCGTCACGCCCTGAGCCGGCCTTAGCGTGGAGCAGGATCATCACGAGATCGATCGCGGCGCCGTCGACGCTGACACTGAGTTGCACCTCAACAGGCGGCCGGCCGGCAAATTCGTGATCATACTCCTTGAGAATGACTTTGGCGCTTTGCACTGTCGCAAGCGCTGTCTTGTAGATAATCCCAACTTTCAGTTCGTTGTCGTCAAAGTCGCTGTAATAGGCGGCGCCGTCAGTGACCGCCGGATCATTGGCCAGGAAACCATCGTATCCTGAAAGCTGTGATACCAGATTATCAAAATGCGGTACGCTGGTTACCTCCTGGACCGACCAGAGGTCCATATCCAGCCCGGAAATGATATGATGCACATTGTCGAGCTGAAGCGCCTCATCGCCGGGGCCATTGTCCGGGTCCCCGAACCATTCCAGATTCCAGGTTGCAAAATCCAGCGTTGTTGATGTCCCCTGAGCAGGTACGGCTGTTTGTGCGAAGCTCGAAACCGCAGGTGATTGTGCCGTGTAGTCTGGTGAGCTGAGTCGTTCGCTGCAGCTTAGCCACAAACCGGAGCATAAGCTGAGCATGAGCACAAAAACACCGAGGCGATTTCCTGTTGAATTACCGGGATACTCTTTCATTGTAGCCTCCAATGTGTGGTTAGAAATAAACGACAAGGTTAGCAAATCCTTCACAGGACCTCCAAAGCCGTCTGGAAAATTCCACAGGGGGAGATATTATCTTCTTGAATAAGAACAAGAAGTGACCCTCAGCATTCTGCCTATTGCATGGCGTTAGGAACGCGCAAAGAAGTTGATTAAGTGTGAGGACAAGTGTAAGATATCCAACCAAGAAAAGCAAGTCAGAATTTGAACCAGAGACTTCTGAAGTCCAGGTTTCAACAAACCTATGAGTGCGAGCCAAATTGCGCCCACCCCAATGCAAATCATGCGTCTCCTGGAAACAAACCAGGAGACGCATGAGAAGTACTTGCTCCCCGCCTCCCTATTTGATCAGTGCCATACGCCGGGTCTGAACCCGGTCATCTGCTGAAAGCTTGTAGAAATAGACGCCGGATGGCGCCTGAATACCGGCATCGGTCTGGCCGTCCCAGTCGATCTGGCGCAGGCCGGCGTTTTGCTTTTCATCGACCAGAATGCGCACACGCTGGCCGAGCGTGTTGAAAATCTCGATACGCACTTGCGCTGCGGTCGGCAGGAAGTAGGATATGGTGGTTTGCGGGTTGAAGGGATTGGGGTAATTTTGATGCAAGGTGAACTCTCGCGGCTGCTGCGCGTTACGGTCATTGACCGAAGTGATGCCATCAGCTTCGCTAACCTCGAAATAGCGGTCGACGGAAAGGCCGGCAAACCGATCCACGTGACCGGAGGGCCACTCTATCACCAGGGAGTCGATGCGGCTTGCGTCACCCAGCCCAAAGTTGGCATGCTGGCTGCTCTGCGAATAGTGGCCGCTCTGGCCGACGATTTCCCGCAGTTGCCAGACCTGCGCGCCGTCGATGGCGGCCAGAACCCGAACTTTGGCGCCTATGGCCGAACGGTTCGAAATCGTGCCCCGGCAAATGACGCCAACCCAGTGATTCGATGTACCGATGTTGGTGAACAGCGCAACGTTACCGAATCTACCGCTGCTAAGATCTATATCTCCGTCACGATCGAAATCGGCCCAGGCCGCTATCTCCGCGGCCATGGCGCGTGTAACATCGAAAAACAGCGATTCAAATCTGCCATCACCAAGGTTTCGATATAACAGACTGTATCCTCTGAAGCCTACAAAAATGTCTATGCGGCCATCGTTGTCGAAATCTGCCCAACCGGAGGCCTCCGCGTTGTTTCCTGCCACGGCAAGACCTTCGGGGTTCAGTTGTGTAAAGGCGCCGTCACCATTGTTTTCGAACAGCAGGTTGGTGTGTTCCGCAGAACGGCCAACAAAGAGGTCTGGATCACCATCATTATCGAAATCGCCCCAACTCGCGGTTCTGCCGCCATTTTGGTGTGCGTTGATAACGCCTGTGACAACGCGGCTGAAATTACCCTGTCCATCGTTGTGAAACAAACCGCTGAGTTCTGCATCGGCAACATAAACATCTGTGAAGCCATCGTTGTCATAGTCAGCCGGGGCGATTGAAAGAACACTGGAACCATCTTCGGTCAAGTTCCCGGAATTCAATGGTGCGAACGTACCATCGCCACGATTTTGATAGAGTTGAATAGCAGTGTTGTCGTCGAAGTTACCCACGATAAGGTCGACATAGTTGTCATTGTCAAAATCCAGCCAACTGCAGGCCAACGATAGAAGCTGATCATTGGAGAGTCCACTATTTGATACGATGAGGAAATCGTTGCCGACGCGCTGGATTAATTTGTTTTGGTCGGCTGCGCTCACAACAAAAACATCCTTGTCGCCGTCATTGTCAAAATCCGCCCACGTGCTGGTGCGCCATCTGCCCTGGTCGGATGAGAGCGCTCCCCTGGTTGCGACCGTGAAACCCGTTCCTCGCTCGTTTCGGAGCAACTCGTTGGTACCGTCTCGGCTTAGGAAGAGATCCTGGAAACCGTCATCATCAAAATCGGTCCATGCAACACTTCTGGCGTCTGGCAGTTCCGAATTAAGTTCTGAGGTGTTAAACGCCTGATCCCCCTGGCAGCGGGCAGCGCCAAAGTGGAAGACATCGGTGCTTGCCACGGTAGAATGGCCATCCGTAACTTGCACTGTCCATGAGCAAACACCATCCAACAAAGCCGGCGCTACTGCCAGACTATTGTTACCACCTGCATTAAGCTCAGATTCAATCGCCTCACCTCTTAAAATCAGCGTGTAGGTCAGGGCGTCGCCATCAAGGTCCTCTGCCCTTTCCCAGCGAAACAAGACATCGCCGGGCGGCTCGCCAAGCGAGCTGCCATCGGCAGGACCTG
>CAZVSL010000054.1:0-18858 GCA_964629935.1 uncultured Calditrichaceae bacterium
GTACGTTCGCATTAGCCAAAGACTTAGCTTTTACATAAGTCAATAGCTTACCTCTGCATCCCACTTTGCCAATAGATGGTCGCATTGCATGTTCTTAGCTTCTTTGTAGCCCTGACAGCAAAGGGCGATCGTGAAGGCTTTTGTGTTGACTACGAGAAGAATGCAATGTTGGCTTTTCAAGCTCGCGCTATTCGGATTGATTGTGGCGTGGCTTGCAACCTGGCAGACCATCGAGGTGCGAATGGATCCGCATGGCGCGCCCTTTTTATGCTCGGTCATCAACTGGTCTGATTGTGGCGCTCTGCATCGTTCACAATTTGCATTGGTTGCGGGCGCGCCTGTTGCGTGGTTTGGTTTCTTGTTTTACTGTTGGGTGTCGATGGTCGTTGGCTGGCTTATCCGTAAACGCGAGTCCAGTCCTATAGTCATGAAAATTTTGTTTCAGTTCAGCTATTTGGCTTTGCTGTTCAACTGTTATCAACTATTTGTTATGGCATTCAAGCTGCAAACATTCTGTCTTATATGCGTGCTCATGTTCATTGTCAATCTGGGTATTTTCTGGTTGATTGCCACGATTCACAGAAATGGCTTTGTAAGCCAAATGTTAACGGGTTTTTCGGCGTCTCTCACACTGCACTACGTTTTCATTGTGCTTCTTTTTGCTGCAGGCTATTGGATGATTCGTAGTGTTGTGCCGTTTACACAAAAGCACGCAGCCACCGCCGAAGCACCGGTGGGCTGCGCTGCCACGGCAACCAGGCAAAGGCTAGTAGATTGAAAAACTAACAAAGGATTTCTATGCGCGCGGTTCCCAACGAGTCATTCGGGAGACATTGACGAGTTGGCCGCGCGTATAGACTTTATGGATTTGGTAAAACAGATTCTAAGACGGAGTAGATACCATGAAAACATTTAGCGTCTACCGCGACAGAAAGGGTATGTTTGAAGCTGTCAAGCAAGGCTGGTCCTGGCCAGCTTTTTTCTTTGGTTGGATTTGGGCTCTTGTAAAGGGATTGCCTGGCCTGGCCTTCGGGCTACTAATCAGCATTTTTTTACTCACAATCCTATTCGTTGGCGTTGGAGCACCCAATGGTGTGCTAGGATTCTTTGTGCTTGCAATTGCCTTTTGGGTTGGTTCGCGAGGCAACAAACTTTATGAAAATAAGATAAGGCGCAAACGTCACGAATGCATTGATACGTTCGATGCTTATTCCGCAAGTGAGGCTATTCAACAAGTTCGGAACAGACAGTCACAGGGATCGGAGCCTAAACTCACTGAAGCAGATAACATCGGTACGCGACATGATAACATGCAGAAGGCCTCCGCCTTCTGGCTTGCATACAACTCAAGATCGCGTGTGGAGCCACATCTCCTTTACAGTTTCCAACATGAGAATGACGCCCGTCAAGCGCTCCTAAGCCTTGACTATATTCATCAAGCACAGGATACCGGAAAACTGATTTGCACCAAGCCAATCGTTTTCGGCGTGTATGGCGACGCAGAGGCTTCATTTGAGGCCGTATTATGTGGGAAGGCACTTGCTTTGGAACAGTGGCAGAACGCCAAGGCCATCTTTGAAAAGCATGGGGGCATCTTGAAATCTGAAGAGAAGCCAACTAAAACTGATGATTCAGTTAGTCAAAAGAAGGAGGATGTCGCCTTAGATCAGGTGAAATTTAAAAGCGAGCAGAGTAAACCAGGTGCGTTTGGTACTATGAACACTTATGTAGTTTACACAGCTCCAAATTCGGCTACTGCTCAAGCGTTCCTCGAAGAGCAAAAAGTTACAGAGAACTTTTATTACATTGTCGTCGAAACCCCAGAGGGTAATTATGGACGAGACCTTGAGGGTATTTATCAGGAGTGAAAAAAGCCTGAGTTTCTAGGTTTTCTTTTTTGGTTTCTTTCGGTTTCCTGGTGCGATTCATAAAGCCGTTTCTTAGATTTCAGTAGTCTTTCTGGCGTTGCTCCCGGCGCACAATTTCAAAAAGAGAATAGAGGAAAAGTTCTTTCAAAGAGTTTTTAAGAGCCCGTTGACAGAAATGAATCGGACCAGGAAAGCAAAAAAGAAAAACTGTATCTGGCGGTGAAAAAAGGTGATATGGAATCCGTAAATGGCCTGCTACGTCGGAAATCATTTTTTGGCGGAGCTAACGTTAATGAAAAGTATGATAACGGTTTGACCGTACTAATGTTGGCGGCTCATCTAGCTTAGCTAGCTAGGTCATACAGACATCGTAAAGTTATTGATAGAATACGGGGCTGACGTAAACGCCAAAAACGATGGTGGCTGGACTGCTATTATGGACGCCGCTCAGAGTGGGTTTACAGAGATAGTAGCAGAGATGATTTCTGCTGGCGCTGACGTAAACGAACAAGACAATGATGGCTGGACAGCTTTGTTGCGTGCCCAGCAAGGCCATCACAAGCCTGTGATTGACCTGCTACAGGCCGAGACCAGAAAAACTCCTGGTACCAGAATGTGTGAGATTTGCCGTGTTGTGTGGATTTCTCCGACAGGAAAGTTTAAGGATATGGGTGCGATGGGAAATACGCGTTTGCACTAAGCTTCCAGGCGGAATGTGTCCATCGTGCAACGGTGATTTGCATTTCGGTTGAATGATTTGTCACAATCACTTCTTATTATAAATCATGCAATGTGATATTTGTAATCGTCCGATTAGGTCAAATCAACATTTTGATGGTGAGTGTTCTGTGTTTTGTTTTTGTTCATCTGAGAATGTCCCTAATATTAGCTCAGATACATTGGGTAGCCTTACAATGTGCCGTGCATGTTCCACAAAACTAATTACGGACGAGAGACTCACTGAATCTTGAGAGTGGGCGGGATACTCGCAAGGAATGTCTTGAGAGATCCCATAACAGCAGCCGAAAAGATATCTCGTTTCTGACAGCATGGCGGTCTTTCTGTATTTGTATCGGAGCAAGACCGACAAGCTGTTGAAGAAATCCTCGCACCTGCCGCCGAAAAGCGCAAGATCAAGACAATTGCAACGCGGTTGAGGCGGTTAAGAAAGCCAAGATGAGGATTTCCCAATTAACCATCTTGAGCCAAAGATGATATCTCACCAAGATACCCTGCCACACAATTTCTTGAAGAAGCTTCACCAAACCTATCTACTAGATGGAGCGGAACATGCATTCCGACTGGTTCTGGAATCAGGTTTTGAGCGAAACCCAGATGTAGTCGTTAAGCTTCACGAGATTGCCTGGCAGATTCGGGATAGTGACCCGGAACTTATGGACGAGCCTCCCCTGGACACAATTTTTTGCCAATGTACCCAATGTCGCCATTGTTGGCTCCTACCGCCGAAGGTGCCGCCTTTACGGAATATTCATGTGCTTGGGGCGCATTGTTCAAACTGCGATCGTGTTCTTTGTTCAAAATGTACGACATTCACATCCGAAGGTAAATGTCCTTGTCGAGCATCTCTGCATCCTATACGGAAGCCCAATGGCCGTTCACGAAAGGAAATCATCGTAGATGGATATGGAGCGGACGACAACAGTTCTCCCGAAGTAATACAGCGAAGCTCTCAGAACCCAAATCTTTGTGACGATTTCGGGCATGATGGTAGCGTGCATATTGCGGTTGACGCGGGCTTACCAATTCGTAAAACAGCATCTGTCAAAGAGCACTTGGACTGGGCGCAGATACTCTTCGAGAGTGGCTTGCCTTATCAAGCAAGACAACAGCTCAGCTGTCTGGAGAGCGATGCTGTAACGGATCCTCGATATGATTGGCTCCTGGCGCGATTGGCGATTAATCGTGCAAGAAACAATCGTATGCGGGCGAAGACAGATTACCGTTTGGTTCCAACCTGGCCTGACAGTCTAGGCGATGCAATCCAGCATCTGAACGTTGCAATTGAAAATGGTCCGAACTTCGGTCCTGCCTACCTGACTTTTGCTAAGCTCCACATTGACATCGAGACTGGCACGGATTATTCTGAAGTCTTGGCCTATGCCCAGACTGCGCAAAAACTCCTTGGTGAGACGCCAGATGTTCTCCTCACCCTTGCCAGAACTCTTCGACTGAACGGCCGCGCGCAGGAGGCATTTGATATCCTGGTGAATCTTCAGAGACATAAAAACATCGCGGGCCAAGTTGAGGCAGAATTGAAATTGGCTGGCCTGGAACGAAAAGCTCAGGGTAACGAGACTGATTCTTTAGCAAAAATACAACTTGCAAGGCGTTATTTCAAGGCTCGCGATCATGAAAAGGCCAGGCCGCTATTTGAAAGAATTGTCAACAGTTCTACTAAGCAGGCTGAAAGATATTATGCAGAGGCAATGCTCGCTTTTACGGACACGTCGAAAGAATATGCTGACCGAATAAGCAAGACCCATAACATCTGCCAAAGGGCTCTGAAACAGGGCCTTGATTTCGGGCTCATTCACGAGTTGGTTGGTATAGTTTATCAAAATGTTATAAACAATGAAATCAATGTAGATTTCGAGACTGTAGACTATATGAACCATTACTTGAATGCGATAGAGTTGGACGACACTTGTGACTTTGCTCTCTATTGTGTCGCGGGTGAGTGTATTGAAAAGGGAGAGATTTCGGACGCAAAGAAGCTCCTGGAAAGGGCCGCCGAAGTTGAAACCACAGTATCGTCAGTGTATTACATATTGACAGAAATTTACAAAGCTGCTTGTGAATTCGATAAGGCGAAATCGACTTATGAAAGAGCCAAAGAACTTTCTCCAAATACCGAATTAGATCCGACCTACGTCGAAAAAATCCATCGTCTATGTAGCTATAAACCATGAATCTCAGGCGAGAAACAAAATGGTTGAAAATTTGCTCGAGCAGCTTCATTTAAAAAAGGAGGCTGGCGACCTGGACGGACAGATCGAAGTCCTTCGAGAGCTTCGCGAGGAATATGAAGTCAAATATAATCCCGACGCTGAAATTGAAGTTATACGGAAGTTGGCTAATGTCTATCATGAGAAAGACGAATTACACAAGGCACATTCGTTAAGAATGGAAGCCGCCGAAATACTTAATGAATACGTTCATAGTCCGATTTCGGAAATTAGTATCGAGGGAGATCTGGGCCGGTCCTTTTTGCACATTGGAGACTTTGAACACGCAGAGCAGCATACTAACCGTGCTTTGGAGCTTGCGGTCTCAATGGGTGATGATTTGCTCGTGTGCACCTATCAATTGAACTTAGCTTTGATCTATCTGAAGAGCGGGAAAGAGCAGGAGGGGAGAGCACTTTTTGACAAAATTCTGAAGAAGGCATCTGAACTTGAGAATCACTATTTGCTTAGTCTCTTTCATTTGCACCTGTCGGTGGCGCACCTGAATGAAGGTCGCATCACGGAGTGTCATGAGTCAGCCAGGAAAGCGATTACTCACGCCGATTTTGCGAACAATGACCTGCCACTGCCGCAGATAGTGTCGCTTGCGTAAGAACGAAAACGATTATCTGCAACCAAATACGATAATAGGGCATCCTCGGGTTTGCCGAATGGACCTTTACATCGTATCCCCTGGGCCGCGTTGCGCGGGGCTAATCTTTTGCGGCTTGCGAGCGGAGAGCATTCTTAAAGTGCAGATTGGCTTCGTCCTTCAGCCTTGATGAAGCTCGTTACCAGCGGTCAAGGCCTTGCACAACTCAAATTGCAAATCTTAACGAAGCCGCCCAAAAAGCCAGATACTTTCTGCTTGCTCCCCAGGCTGATGTCCTTCATTTCGCCTGTCATCATTTTTTTGATACGGAAGCACCTATGTTGTCCTTTCTAAAACTCGCAGGCGAAAATGGTTCAGATTTCTTGTATGCATTTGAGATTGCTGAAACGCCAATCCACGCGAAACTGGTAATCTTATCTGCTTGTGAAACAGGCCTCAGCCGAGTTGAGACTGGAGACGAACAATTCGGTCTTGTGCGGGCTTTCCTTGCTGCCGGTGCGCAAAGTACGATATCCACCCTTTGGCCAATTGAGGATGAGTCGGCATCATTGCTATTCACGCATTTCTACCAGAACCTAAAAGAGCACAGCGTGGCCGAAGCATTAGCGCGTGCTCAGAGAACGCTCCTTTGCAATCCACGCTTCGAGCTGCCAATTTTTTGGGCTGGATACCTGGCCTCCGGAACAACCGGTCCATATGAATAGACAGTCACAAAGCGAAATTTTGAGCAAAATTTATACATTTGTTTAAGCGCCATCCAAACCAATAATAATCTGGAAAGGAGTACACAATGCCTTTGCTGGTCGTGAATTTTGATACCCAACGAATCGAGTCTGCTAATTATGGGTTCGAGTGCTGGAAGGTTTTCTGGAAGGCATTTGACATGAGCGCATTTGAAATGACTGCCTTTTACCCTCTGGTGTACCTTTACGCAGGAGATATCGATTCCAAGGTTTATAGCATCGCCCTTGATTCGCCGAGGTCAGGTGAACCGATTGACTTTGTTGAGACTTCTCTCAAAAAGAGCTCCGAGTTTAATGCCATAGCAGCCAAGCCCAAGTTTCACAAATCCGCTGAGACATTGATGTTCAAGGATAGTGGTCTCATCAGTTTTGGCAAAATTCAGTTTGGCCGTTTAACACAGGAAAATGAAGCCATTACCTGGGATGCTAAGTCAGCTTTAGCGGCGGTAAGGGAAACTTGAGCTTTTCAAATTTGACCTATAACCGCGGAGGAGTGCGAGAGTCAGCTTCGTTTAGCATTCATCCACTTTTCTTAGGTCACACCCGTTCAGCAGTTTGCTTTATAAGCCGGCCTCGCACCATCTCACGAATTGCACCCTCTCAACGTTTCTGTTGAAAAAAGAATCAGCCAATGGCTGAGTCCCAATATAGGCCATAGGCTGAACAGGACTTCCCACTCTGCCAATGGATCATTTCCCTGCCATTGTTTATTCTTAATCAATATTGCTTGCAGCTAACAGTTCAAATTGTGCTAGGGCCAGAGCGCATTTGGGGACTCTGCCCTTCGATTCAGCCTTGAATTTGACCAGACTTCCGGCGGGCGCCAGATTTATTCGAATGTTAAGGAGTCTAACCAAAATAAGGAGGTCCCATGAAAAGCCTACAAAAACTGCTAACGCTGTTAGCATTCATTGCAATGGGTGCCATCCAGGTTCTTGCTCAACCCAATGCAAGATTCAGCGCTGACCCTCTCGAAGGTGAGGCGCCGCTAACCGTACAGTTCGATGACCGTTCTCAGGGCGAGATCACCGAATATTTCTGGGAATTTGGAGATGGGAATACCAGCGAGGCAAGAAAGCCAGAGCACACATACACCTTTGCTGGCCAGTTTACCGTCAAATTGACAGTCACCGGTCCAAATGGCTCAGATACTGAAGAAAGGGAGAATTACATTACAGTCACAGGGCAGGGTTCCTTAAATCCGCCACGAGATTTAACTGCTGAGGTTGCAGGTAACAACGTCAACCTTGAATGGCACAAACCCGTATCTTCAGCAACTACTTCCCCCTGCGACACGTCGTTGTTGGGATATGATGACGGCAGTGCTGACACCGGACTCACCACTTCAACGGACAACGTAGAGTTGTGCGTGCGGTTTACGCCGGATAGTTACCCGGCCACGATACTTGGATCCCTCTTTATAGGCGGCATATCCGCACCGGATGAGTATGGCTTACGTGTTTATCTCGATCCCGACGGCGACAATAATGGCCCGTCTGGCTCCCCGGAATTCGATGGCGTGGTCGATATCACACAGGCCGGCGCCAATGGTGGCTTGCTGCCTGAGCCTATAGTTGTAGAAAGCGGCGATTTCTATGTTAGCCTGGTAAATCTGTCGCGCACCGATGGTTTTGGCGTTGGCCTGGACAACAACTCGCCGGACGCGGGTCGGTCATGGATCAAGTTAGGAAATGAGACACAGCGGCTATCCGGAACGCAGTTTGAGGGCAATCTCGTCATCAATGCATTGATTGAACAGTGCAACAGTAACACAACAATACTCGCCGGGTCTTGGGCTCGGGAGCCTTCTGTTTTACCTGTGAATGCCAGCCACGCCAGTTCAGACGTGCTTTCCAATATTTCTCGAGCTCCTTTCAGTCGGATGCAGGGAGACTTTCTCGCAGTCGCAAGACGGTTGTTCGATTATCCAATTGCTCTCACTCAAACATCCAGGACGGTCAGTCTCGAAGGTTACAATGTTTACCGGTCTACAAGCATGCCAGTGGTGCTGGACGCCTCAAATCGAATTGAGACAATTAGCAGTGAGAGCGACACTACGCATACAGACAGCGGTCTTGAGCCAAACACATACTATTATGCTGTGACCGCATTATACGATGAGGGTGAAAGTGGCCCATCTAATGAAGTAATGGTTGACATCGTTGAGGTGGATCTGAATCCGCCGCAGGATCTCCGGGCTTCCGTTTCCGGAAATGGCGTAGCTCTGGACTGGCAGGCGCCCGAGGGCGTAGACGACGGTGATGGCGACATAGTTTCCGAAACTGAACCCAACGATGGTACCAATAGCTCCGATCCCTTGAACTTTGGCCAGACTGGACAGGGCGCCATCAATCCAGCAGGCGATGCCGACTTTTGGCGATTCCAGGGCAGCAGCGGCCAACGCGTTGTGATTGATATCGATGCCCAGGTCAATGGCTCCGAGCTTGACGCGGTTCTTGGCTTGTTCGTGGATCATGATGCTGATGGCGACGGCGTGCCTGACATTGTGGACGCAAACGACGACTTTGGCGGTTCGCTTGATTCCCGCCTGGATGTTACACTGCCTAGAACCGACCGTTATTTCATCTTTCTGATCGATTTTTCGCTGCTCGATGATAATTCGCCGAATGAAGGCGGTCCCGATTATTTCTACGACATGAGTCTTACCTCGTCTTCCGCACTTGCAGCCGTCAAGGCGCCATCTGAGCGGATAGAGTTTGTACAGGAGAGCAAGGCGTCTCCACTGAGTCCTGCTCTTGTCAGAGGCAGATTGCGAGAGTTGGCTATGCGCCCATTTGTATCAAGCGCTCACGCCGCTGTGCAATCGGCTGCTACGTTGCAGAATTATTCGATTTATCGTGATACCTCGAGTCCTGTTCGGATTATGTCTTCAACCAGAATCGCGACGGTGAGCTCTGATATTACCCAATATCAAGATGATAACTTACCTCCAGGCACATTTTATTATGTAGCAACAGCCGTATACGACGATGGTGAAAGCGGGCCTTCAAACGAGGCTGAGGCAACGATAACGCAAGCGAGCGGGGACATAGAAATTGCTGTGGAGAGTTCTCAGGTTGTTGGTGCGGAGTTCTGGCTCGACATTACAGTTGCGGATGTGCAAAATCTTTTTGGTGTCAGTTTTGACATTGATTTTACTAACACAGACTTTGTGGATGTTCTCACACCAACGAGCAGCAATATTGTTCCTGGTGATTTCTTGGGTGATGATGTTGTATTTGCTGCAAACGTCGATGAAGCTGACGGCAAAGTCAGTATTGGCATCAGCCGCAAGAGTGGCCAGGGCGGTGTAGATGGCAGCGGAATCATCGCCAACGTTAGATTTGCCTCTCGGCAGTCGACGCCTGCAGGTACGGAGAGCTTATTCTCTCTCAATAATATTGAAGCCAACGACCCGGATGGCCGGGTGATTGGTTTGTCATCTTCAAATGCCATTGTTACTTTTGAAAGCGGTGTGATTGTTTGGCCGGGTGATACGGACAACAGTGGTGTTGTCAATCAGGCTGATGTTTTGCCTCTCGGCTTGCACTGGGGCACGCTTGGACCTGTCCGTGACAACGCTTCGACGGCGTGGGTTGGGCAACCTGCAACGCCGTGGTCCCCGGAGGCTGCTACTTACGCTGATGCCAATGGCAATGGTGTCATCAGCCAGGCTGATGTACTTCCTATTGGATTGAATTGGGGAGAGTCGCATACAACGACGCCGCTTGTCTCAGCTTCCCGGAAGTTGGGGAGCCAGAAACTGGCAGGCACGAATGCGCCGGTGCTCTGGATGAATCTTGTCGGCGATGCCAACCCGGGGGAAGAATTCACCATTGAAGTCACAGCAGATGATGTGAGCGATTTATTTGGCATTTCGTTTGAGCTTGCCTTTTCTCCGGCAACATTGGTTGAAGTACAGGAAGTGACACAAGGGGATCTCTTGGGTGATGATATCATTTTTGTCGAAAATGTTGCAGAAGGTCTGGTTAGTGTCGGTCTATCCCGCAAAGCCGGACAAGGGGGTGTCGGCAGCTCAGGGGTTGTAGCAATTATTCGCGCAAGGATGTCAAGCGCTGCCAGCATTGAAGACGAGACCCTGTTGAACTTGCAGAATGTTTTGGCTAACGACCCTGACGGTGTTTCGATTGAGTTTGATGTGCTGAATGGCAAAGTCGTCACCAGTGTAGGCACTGATTTTGGTGCTTTGCCTTCGGATTTTGCACTATATCCCAATGTGCCCAATCCGTTCAATCCATCAACCCGGATTGGTTATGACCTGCCGGAGCAAACAGAGGTGAAGATTGATGTGTTTGATTTACTGGGGAGACATGTTCAGTCCCTGGTTGATGACACTAGGCCCGCCGGCCAACATGTAGCGGTTTGGAATGGGCAAACCAAATCCGGCCGGACAGCCGCTTCGGGCATCTACATCTATCGCATCCGCGCCGGACATTATATTGAAAGTCGCAGGATGCTTTTGTTGAAATGAAGGCAAATTTCATCTAGGGTTTGACTCAAGATTGTTAGAAAGCTTCACAAGCGAGCCCATACGAGGCCCGGCGTGTGTTAGCCCGGGCCTCGGTGCTTGAGATATAATCAACCGGCAAGCTGTTCAAAAATTACGGACGGGTTGGTAACATGAGCAAGATATGCGACTTATGCAATATACCGATATCTGATACTGAGATGAAGGTAATCCCCCTTAGCCAAATGCAGCATGCGGTAAGAAAAGGTTGGCAGCCATGTAAAGACGCCATCTCTTTGATGGCAAATAATTTTGGATTGACTGATAATGAACTCGAAAGTCACTTCTACCAGCATGTCATGAACGATACTTCTGATTGGGGACTTTGTCGTGTTTGCGCTGAAGACTTTCAGAAAAACATCCAGCGCCAATCGAAACCTACAACCACATCATCCGCCAACGAAATGACTTTAGGGGTGGGGCTATACTCAGGCGCACAACAACCAGGTTTATTTGCCGGCAGATGGAATCGAACTAAGTATTTTGGGGCAATATTTGGCATTTGGGTCGTAGCCTTCATCGTGATGAGTCTCATGTTTCAAGAATATGAGCCCGGCCAGGAAAATGTTCTCTTTGTAATCGTGGCCGTGGCTCAGGCTGTGCCGGTGGTAAAAAGGCTGCATGATTTAGATAGACCAGGTAGCCATTATTGGCTCTTGCTCATACCTCTGTACAATATGTATTTGGGGCTGCTTTTGTTATTCCAAAGAGGGACGCAAGGTCGCAATTCCTTCGGACCGGATCCATTAGATTAACGTGCTTTCGTGGTCTTGAGGTTAAGTACTAGCCTGGACTGCCTAGACTATTCATAAATCTGGGACCTGATGATACCCAACAAGTTGATATGTAAAGTCTTAGGTATATGAGTAATGGATTGTTGGAGTAGTGTATTCCGAGTTAGCAATCCCAAACATCCATCAATCCATAACCCCTTGCTTATAAATGACCATTGCATAAGGCTACTTCGCAAAATTCATTCCACGGGCTGCTCATTGCTGTTGATGGCTATACTTCTTACTTCTTGGATTCTGATATACTGAGTCCGTGAGCATGACCTTCGTAGACTTGTTTTCACCATCTCATTCAAAAAAACAAAATAAGGCCCGGATCCTGATGGACCCGGGCCTCTGGCTCAATTAGTAGGTAGGATTAGAGAGGAAAGATTCTATCAAGTTTGCAGGACTCTGCCTGCGCCAAATTCTATTTCATCAGGATCAGCTTCTTCACCTGGGTCACGTCCCCGGCTTGCATGCGGTAGAAGTACACACCGCTCGCGATCGGCCGGTTGAAATCATCAAGACCGTTCCAGACAATGGAATGGCGTCCCGGCGGCATCGGTTCATTGATTAACACCTTTACAGTCTGTCCAAGCATATTGTATATCTTGAGCGTAACCATGTGTGACGCGCCGGCCGGAACGCCAAATTCTATTGTCGTGGATGGATTAAAGGGATTGGGATAATTCTGTGACAATGAAAATGCTTCCGGTATTTGAGAATCGGTCTGCTGCTGCACCGGCGGATTGGCCGGATCAAAATTCGCCTGTCGTAGCCAGAGCTGTGAGACCATCGCATGCCCTTGCCCGCCAATTTTTCTTATGTGAACTTCGATCTCACCATCTGCATAAGTTTCCCCCGGAAGTGGCTGCCACGTCACCCGTTTGATCCCGACCGGCAGTTCGAAGTCGTCCGAAATGAATGCTTCGTCCACGGTGATTTCTTGCTTCAGATAGTCACCTACCTTGTTATAAAACTCGGCACTGATTTCGTACTGCGCGTTCGGGTTCAGGTCGGTGAAGCGGTAGACCACTTCCGAGGGATGTTTTACGATGGTTTCGTGAGGCCGCGTGCCCCACTCCTGACTGCGCACACCCTGTAGCAGGTGGCTGTCAGTTTGAACGTCGCTGCCGCTATCTTCGTGATAGTACAGCGGCAGATAAAATGCAGGGGTCTCCGCCATAGCTGAACTGGCGCCATAGCTCGATTGCGCTGCAAGCTGGAGGCGGTAGAAACCCGGCTCAACCAGATGACCGCTGTCATCCCGGCGGTCCCAGATAACATGCTTATCACCAGCGACCATCCAGCCATGCGAAGTCTGCCGCACAGTTTGATTTGTTTTGTCATTTATGATGGAAAGCGAGACCTCCGCATGGTCCGTGAGCTTTGAATTGACCGACAACCGGCTCAAGTCCCCACTCAGACTCACGTTGAAGTCCGTGAGATCGACGCCCAGTTGATAGCGCTCGGCGCCGGAGTTTTCTGACCATTTCTCGATGGCAAATGCCTGGTCATAACCGGCCCAGACTTGTCGCTGTTCCGATTCCAGGTCAACCCGGCCGAACACCACACGAAAATTAACCGGATCGATGAGCGAGTGTTGTTCGCCCGGTAGGACAGCAAGCGGTTCGAGGTCTGCGCTTAACTTGTGAATCTCGCGATAGCTGCGGTCGGCAATGTACACGTTGCCCCAGTGGTCGACATCGACGGATGAAAACTGACTTTCGTCCTGGCTGTGAAACACGTTCTGCCAAATTAGCTCGTTCGCGTTAACTGAGAGCTTGACGATGCGACGATTGCCGCTGTCGGCGACATAAAGCTGGCTGCTGCACACGCCGTTAAATCGTCCGGGCGTAATGCCTTTTGGCGTAAAGAACTGACCGGCGTCTTTGCCCATCGTGCCAAAGGCATAGCGTAACCGCGCCTCGTTTTCTTCCAAATCATAGCCAAGAATCCGGTGATGCCCGGTGTCTGTCACCCAAACGACGTCGTCGTTGGTCTCGAAAGGTGTGCCCGCATCGTCCCAGGCGACGTCGTAGGGTTGGCTCAGCTCTGCTGCTCCAAAATCGAATTCAAAGCGCAGTTCGGTGTCCGCACCGCTGCCTGCCAGACTAAGCACGACAACGCGGTTGTTGCCGGTGTCTGCGACATAGACGCGGTCCTGGCTGTCGCGGTCGATGCCATGCGGGCGATTCAGGGATTGCTCCTGGCTATCGTCTGTGGCAGCAGGGCCGTACGCCTTTATCCAGCCGTCATAATCGCCGTAGATGATTCGATTCCAGGCGGGATCGGTCACAAGCTGTACGTAGCGTGCACTAAAGAAGGGCGCGCGCTCATGTTGCTGCACAGAAGAAATGAGAACGCCGACGTAAGGCTTGCCAAACAGGTCGCGCGCCAGCTTGTTACGCGTGACAGCTTTCGTCAGCTTTTCGATGTCGTGCTCCGGACTCAGTGTCCGGCGCCGGAGTGTGAGGTCTTCCGGTCCTCCGCGATAGAGCATAAACCCATCCGCGCCGGCCTGTTGCCCTGATTCAAATATGGCAGCCAGGCCGACCAGACTTTCTGCCAATCCCTCGGTTTTGTGCAACCGCCATGTATTATTTGCTTTCTTATAGCGCAACGCAACCCTCGATTGATTTCGATTGCCGGCCGAAAGCTCGGCCTGAATCACCGCCTGGTCGCCTTCGATGGCGATTTTTTGGGCTCTTAAATTAATCTTCGGCAACTTTTCATCACTTAGTGACCGGGATGATTCATTTTTCTTTAAGAAATGTAACTTTTGCGCCTCCGGGCCCTCAGTTGTGGCGTTTTTCTGCGTAAATTCGTTAAGCAGCACAGTCTCAATTCTTGCGAGCTTGCCTGTCGCCAGGTCCTGCCTGAGCTGGTCGACGGCCAGTTCCAACAAGCCGGAATCATCCACGCTGGCGCGAAATAGTCCCAGCTCCTCCGGTGAAGATTTCTGCAGCGCATAGAATCCAAATGCAGTCAGCGAAACACACAGAGCTAATAAGATTCTTACTGTCATGTGATCCTTCATGATAATCATCCCCTGTTTAGTAATTCAGGACGAGCCCAAACTGGAAGATGTCGGCCGTAAAATCGTTCGAAGAGAAATAACGTTCATACTTTGCCTCGAATGTCGAGTTGGCCATGAAAGAGAAAACCCCATCTTTCAGCAAGTCCGTGAGCTTATATTCTATCTTAAATCCAAACAAATGTGCGTTGAATCTCTCGAGCTTGTAGTCCGAGGTCATGTATGGCTGCACCACCGCATAGCTGCCCCGGTAGAAGTCCGCTGCGGTTTGTGCATAGTAACGGTAGCGATAGCGGATCATAACTTTGTCGTTGAAATACTGATGGTAGAAGAAATTCAGCGTGTGCGATTGCAGATCCCAGTCATCGCGGTAGAAGCGGTATTCCATATTGAGCGCTGTTTGTGTGGTGAAATAACGGTTGAGTTTGACGAATACGGCGCCGCGCGTGCGCTGCAGCGGATGGTTTTCCAGCAGGATCTGTCCGCCGGCGTTGACAGTGCGGTACGGGTTGCTCTGGAAGCCATCTACGTATGAAAAATCGATTCCCGCACGGCCGACAAGCACCGGGCTCAATACCTGTGTGAGCGTGATGTTGCCGTTGTGCGCCGTTTTGGTATGCGCGGTGTCTGCGCCCAGCGGTGCGATATCATCCCAGCCGTAACTGTAGGCAAATGCCAGATTGGTGTTCTCCTGGTTGAAATCGAAATTGGCGGCCGCCGTGACCATGCGCCCAACATAGTCGCTTTCCTTGCTGTAGTAGTAGCTGCCCTGAAATCTCGGCGAGGCAAACCCGAGAATGAGTTCATTGCGGTCTTTGGTGAAAGATTCATTTGCCGGCTCATCGCCATCAACCGGGCGGGAGGCGCCCGTGATTGCATCTGTGGGCGAGGGCGCCGCCGACAGGCCGCGTATGGGCGGGATGATGACGCGGTCCAAACTGTACCGCAGCTTCAGCTCCAGCTTGCCCAGCAAATCCTTGGCGATTTCCACTGCCGGTGATTGCACCGTAGTGCCTGTGTTATCATTGAACAGGTTTGTGCGCAAGCTAACTTTCTCATCCGCCAGCAGCATGGCCGTGAGCGATAGCAGCAAAATACAGCAAGTGGTTTTCGTCAATCTCGTTTTCATATAGAGTGTGTTTGTGTGTTAAAGTGTTGTTGTGTTTAGCCGCTGAAGCAGTCCCAAGAGCAAACAGCACCTGGCCTACTTTTCTGCGTTCCCTTTTTTGATCTCCAATTTTCCGTTTTCCGGTTTTTGATTTCTGCTTTCTGAAACCATCAGTTGCAGGCACAGCCGCCGCCTGCGCCGCCATGCCCGCCGATACTGCCTTCGCGCGTTTCGAGAAAGTGCCGCTCCATGGCGCGCTCTTCGGCAAAGGCATCGAAATCCATGACGCGGTCGGCGAGGAACTCGCGCTCGTATGGCTTCACCGTGACACAGCTACTGAGGGCGAAGAGCAACGACAATCCAAACAAGTACCATGTGATCATTCGCATCGTGCACACTCCTTTTGCTGGTTCAACCATTGCTGGTACCGGGTTTTCTGCTGCGCTTTTTTGCTTCGATCAGCAGTTTCTCGACCTGCCGTTTGTAGTCATGGAACTTCTCTGCCTCAAAGCCGGCGTTGATGAACCGAATCCGGCCGTTCTGATCGATGACAAACGTGGTCGGCATGGTTTGAACATCGTAGGCTGCCACCACTTCTTTTTTGCGGTCCCACAGCGCGTCCAGCTCGATGTCGTAGGCCTTCATGAATTCCAGGGCGTTTTGCGCTTTGTTGTCGATGTTGACAGCCACCACTTTCAGGCCTGCCCTGCCATACTGTTTGCGCAACAGGTCCAGGAATGGCAGCTCCTCGCGGCACGGTTTGCACCAGCTTGCCCAGAAGTCCAATATCACGACATTGCCTTTCAGGTCGCTGAGGGTTGTCTCTTTGCCTTCAAAATTTGTCAGCGTGAAGTTGATGGCTTTGCTGCCCACGCCGGGTTGCTTTGCCAGAAGGGGCTGGGCCAGCAGGCCGATCAAGATTGTATACAGCAATGCCTTTCGAGTGACGGTCATCATTCCTCCTTATCGGTATTGTGCGCCCAGGTCGATCCAGTTCATGAACTTGCGGATCTCATCGTCTGTCAGCGCGTTTTCGGCTTGCGGATGTCGCCCGGCCCCCTGAAAGTCTTGCAGGCCAAGCAGCTTGTTGATGAGGCGGCTTTCGCGCGATCTCGGGGTGTTGTGAAAACGGTTGCCGGATTCATCTTCCATGCGAAAGATGTTGAGATAGGCCAGGGAAAACAGCGGCTCGTTGACGTCTTTCGACAGGCTCAGATCGAGATTGCCGGCCGGCGTTGCGCCGCTGTGGCAGCTCACGCATTTGGCCTGAATGATAGGCTCTATGGCAGCACCGAAACTGACATCTTCGCGCTGATTCTCCGGCGCCACCAGATCGGTAGGAGGCAACGTTGCTGCCAGTGGATTCGGATTGCCGGAATCCTGACCACGCGGTCCGTGGCAGCCGGTACATTTCGGAAACTGCTCGCCCGGGCGCGCCGTCACCCAGTTGCGCTTGATGACGATTGCCCGGCCAAGCGAATCTAGCGTATTAAACGAAAGCGGAATGTTGGCCGGCACCCGAATGGAAAACGAGCCGTCCGGCTGCACCGGCGCGACGCCGATGATGCGTTTTTGTTCGAACGAGTTTTCACCGATGGGGCCGCGATCGCCCTTTTGCCGCGGCATACCTTCGATAACCATCACCTGCTTGACTTCCTGAATCGCCGGGTCTGGCCGCGGCTGGCCGTCGCGATCCTGACGGAAATAAACATTCTCCACCGTGAACACACCTGCGTTCTGCGATTTATCCAGCTCGGATGGAATCACGGGCGGTACGGGCCGGTCGCCGATCACCACGGCATCGTACTCATGGTAATCCGGATCATTATACAGCAATCGCAAGTCGCTGCCATCCTGATTGATGGTGTACAATCCATAGTCCGGTTCGATATCTTCGATCACATTGTCGTTTTCATCTCTGAATTGACCATAACGAGACGAATACGAGGCGAGAATACGGCCATCCGGCAAAGGCGCCGGGTATTTGAAGGCGCCCTTTGCATACGGCGGACCGTTGGTCTCGATTTCAGGCGTAATGTTAATGACGTCGCCGTCGTTCATGGGTTCGCCGGCCGCCTCGGTGCGTTTGATGATCACCAGCGGCCCGCGGTCACCGTTGACCATGCGAGAATGCACGGCGATGATGCGACCGTCCGCCAATTCACGCGGATGAAAGAACGAACGCATATTGTGTGGGCTGAAGAATGTGAACGACCCGTGGCCGTCAGGATTGGTGAAAAACAGCGGGAAGCGATTGATCGGGCCGTGATGCTCCCAGCGCGTGTATAAAACCCGACCATCCTTCATCACCACCGGATCGAAGTCATCGCTGGCGTTGAAGGAGATGCATTCGATGTTGCTGCCATCGGCGTCCATGATGTGCATGACCTCCGCATCTCGCTTGTTGTATTCGTCGATAAATCCGGGCCGGTTGGAAGTAAACAATATCTTGCCGTTCGGCAGATAAGTCGGGTCGTGGTCGTCGCGGTCAGGATGATTCGTGAGCTGGCGCAGATTGGCGCCGTCCACATTCATCTCATAGATGTTGAACGAATCATTGCGGTTGCGCCGCATGGCAAACAGCACCCGTAGGCCGTCGTATGAAATCTCCGGATCAGCTACATCGCCTTCGCTGAGATTGGTGAGATTTTTGAGTTTGCCGTCCGGCGAGGCGGGAATCAGAGAAAACAGATTTCCCCCTGAAGAGAAGTGGTTTAGGGTGCCTTCGCGTGTTGCTTTGACGAAGATGATTCCGGACGGGGCTGCTTCCTGGATCAGATCGTCCGGAACGCCGCCGCTGCAGCCGGCAATGAGCGCTGCGGCCAGGATCATGAGCGGTAGCCGGCGCCCATATTTTCTTCCTCTCTCGTTGTTTCTCTGGATATGACGGAGTCTGGTCATAGGTGTCCTCCTTGGTTGAAATAACTCCATTTATCTCTGCCCATGGAAAGAAACAACGAACGTTGTAACTCTCCCCTAATTGTGATGCTCAAAGAACAGTGATATCACTGCAGAAAGAATGATATGCCTATCGCAAACTCGAGATTGTTGTTAAGCCAGGAAGTATTATCCTGGCCGCTGGAGAAAATGTGGTCGTTTATCTCGTAGCGCAGATAGGTGGTCTTGCCGATCGGAAATTTCGTACCGATGCCAAGGCTGAACGTCAAATTGGATTCGGAATGCTGGCGGGTGACCCCCAGACCGACGGTGCCGTAAGGGATG
>CAZVSL010000055.1:0-1942 GCA_964629935.1 uncultured Calditrichaceae bacterium
AACTCGATTTCCAACCCCGACTCCCGTTTGATTGCAGTCGGCGGAATTTGTGAGGATGCCATGGGTGCATTCATGGCCGGTCTGTCCTCGTTTGGTCAACACATCGGCGTGACCTCATCCTATGGCGCATTCATCGGCGCTTTGGAACATGTGGCAGCCAGACTGCACGGCATCGGCCAGCAAAACCGGCAATTTTTCAGCGGCGAGCCATACAAGACTTGGATCATGGTCAATGCTCACGCTGGCGTCAAGACCGGAGAAGATGGCCCGACGCACGCCGATCCACAGGTGCTGCAACTGCTGCAAGAGAATTTCCCGCAAGGGGTTCTTATAACGTTGACGCCCTGGGATGCACGTGAAATCTGGCCGTTGATGCTGGCGTCTTTGCGCGCGCATCCGGCCGTCTTGTGTCCGTTTGTCACGCGGCCGGCAGATGTGCTTATCGATCGCAAACAGCTTGGACTGCCCGATGTTGCCGAGGCCGTCAAAGGCGTGTATGCCATCCGACGCGCTGACCCGTCTGCGCGGGAGCAAAGCGGCACGCTGGTGTTGCAAGGTAACGGCGTTGCCACAGTATTTGTGCAGGAGGTTCTGCCCCTGTTGGATCAAAAAGGGCTCAATCTCAACGTCTTTTACGTCACCAGCGCCGAGCTTTTCGAGGGATTGTCGCCTGAAGAACGCAACGCCATCTTTCCGGAACATTTGACATACGAGGCCATGGGCATTACCGATTTTACTTTGCCGACCATGTACCGTTGGGTTCGTTCGGAGGAAGGCATCGCTCGCACGCTGCACTCATTCCGGGCGCATCATTTTCTCGGCAGCGGTCAGGCGCACAAAGTGTTGCAGGAAGCTGGCATCCACGCCCAGGGCCAGGTGAACGCGATCCTGGATTATGCCCGCATGATGGAACGGCGTAGCGCCGATAGCAACGGCAATGCCATGCAGCATTTTCCAAGACGTGAGAAGCCTGATAAAGTATGGTTAGTATGTCAATCCTGCGGCCGGAAGGTAGACCCCAGAGATCATTTTGGCCTGGAGGCGTGTCCCGATAGCGAGTACTGCTATGAATGTCGCTATCGCGGCCCGAACAATTGTGCCAATTGCCAGGCTTACTGGCTGATGAGTAACCCAAGCGCTCGTTTCATTTGTGACACGTGCCCGAACTGATAGCAGACGGCTGAGCGGTATCGAATACTGAACGGTTCTTAAAGCCGTCTTGCTATTGAGCGTTTGTTTTTTTACGGAACACGGATTTTTAAGCGGAACACGGATCGCGCGGATCAACACGGATCAGATTTTTTGTTTTGGGCTTGATCCGCGTCGATCCGCGCGATCTGTTTTTATCCGTGTTCATTTTTTTTGAAAGGAACGCGGATCGCACGGATCGCGCGGATCAACACGGATCAGATTTTTTGTTTTGGTTTTGATCGGCGTCGGTCTTTGCGATCTGTTTTATCCGTGTTCATTTTTTGAGAGGAACACAAATCACCCTCTGATCCGTGTTCTTGAGTTCTTCTCTCCAAGGTACTCACGAAGTTTTACGGAACAGAAAGCGATACCGGCCGGGCCGATAGCTCAGCCGCAGGTTGAATTTTGGTGACTCTGATAAGTAATAGAGATAGGATAGTTGCGTCGAGATTGCAGTGAGCAGGTGCCAGAAGGCGTGGCCCTGAAGGCAGCTCGAAGGCGAACAGAGCAGCTTCTTTTCATCAAGAATCCAAATTCCGAACCCCAGGCCCAGGCTCACAAGTGCTCCTATAAAGAGCATGCTTTTCAGAGACTTATGCCATATTATCTCGAAGCTAAGCGCTAACAGAATCAAGGCGGCAAATAGATAGCGACCCATATCGGGGTTAAACCACTGGATGAAAACCAGGGGGGTGACAATGCCGGCGTAGGCCAGTGTAAAGGCCGTCGCACTCTGACGCAGTTTGCGGGA
>CAZVSL010000055.1:1952-3232 GCA_964629935.1 uncultured Calditrichaceae bacterium
ACAAGCCATACGTGAACAGGAATCCACCCAGAAAATACATGCCCATGACATCGACAAAGTGGCCGACGTAGGTGAGGCTTGCATGAAACAGCCATGAGCCAAGCCCCATCAACACCAGCGAGCCGCCAAACAGCAGACCGTAGCGTTTGTGCCGCCTGACCGGTGACACGCGTGGAGAGGAAGTCTTGTCGAGAAAAGCGCGCCTGGCTGCCCATAAACCGATAGGGATAAAAACCACAGAAGACCATGTATTGAGTGGTTGCCGGATCGGGCCCGGCCGGATAAGCTCACAGAAAGTTCTGTCCGGAAAGCCGGTGCTCAATTTCCAGCCGTGCCAGGTGATTTCCTTCGTACTGATAAAGATAAGCGCAGCCATGATAGCCGCAAATATCGCCAGCGGCACAAAGAACCGGCGCATCTCCCACACCAACCACTTACCGTGCTTCTCAAACAGGAGTGTAAGAAAATAGCCCCTGCGAATTCTTCTTAATCTAAATCTCTTCATCGTTCCTTGAGTTATTCAGCTACCAAGATCAACGCTATTATTGCCTGTCCATATTCCCTGTGGACTTGTCCCAATAAAAGTAACCGCGGCCTGAAAAGTTCCCGTACGAGATTGTTGTTTTATTAATGTAATATTCTTTCCCACCTGCTGCCGCCGGAATCTTTTGCTTTGAAAAGTGTAAGAAAATCCTATAATGAACAAATATCCGTGTCTTGAGTTTTACTTTTAGTTCGGAGCAAACAGGAGTTGTCTTGACAGAAATCAATCTGCACACAACCGGAAACACAATATTTCTGATTTTCACGGCTGTTGCCGCGATTGCAGTTAGCTATTTTGTCTATCGCCGCACCATTCCGCCCGTTGCCACGGGCTGGCGTATCCTGCTCATCACCTTGCGTTCTTTGGCGATAATTAGCATTGTTCTGTTGTTGTTTGAACCAATATTGAGTATCACACGCAAGAAAGAAAAAAAGCCAATCGTTGCTGTGCTGGTGGACAATTCGGGGAGCATGGCGCTGGTCGATGAGCAGGTTGACCGCCGCCAGATACTTGGTCAATTATTACAGAGCCCCGTTTTTTCCGGCAGTTCGGATGATTTCGATTTTCAATTCTATCCGTTTGCCCATGCTTTGGGAGAAAAGATGCCGGGGCGTCCGGACTCGTTGACTCTGGATGAAGATGGCACGGACATCAGCCAATCCCTGACAGACCTGAAGCAGGTGCTGGCAGAACAATATCTCGGCGCAGTGGTGATGCTGACAGACGGCGCCGATAA
>CAZVSL010000055.1:3242-7517 GCA_964629935.1 uncultured Calditrichaceae bacterium
CGGTGTACCCATTTTTCCGGTCGGTATCGGCGACCCGACTGAACAAAAAGACGTTCTCGTTACCGATTATGTAACCAATGAAATAGCCTATGCCGGCACGCGCATTCCGGTGGATGTTTACGTTAAGAGCAGCGGCTTTGAAAACCAACGTGTCACAGTGAATTTGCTGCAGGATAATCGCGTGCTTGACACCGAGGTCGCTACCCTCGCCGGCGATGGCCTCGAGCAAAAAGTCAGGCTGCATTTCACGCCGGATAAAGAGGGGATGGTCAAGTATGATATTCAGGTTCCGAAACTCGAGGGCGAACTCACGCAGATAAACAATTCCAAGACCTTCTATACCAAAGTGTTGAAAAGCAAGCTGCAGGTGCTGTTGGTCACCGGTGGGCCCAGCGCCGATTTCCGGTTTCTGCAACACGCGTTGAATACTGATGACAACCTGGAAGTCGCAAGCCTGGTTGAGAAGGGCAGAGGGCAATTCTATGACGGCGTGTTTCCAACTGCGGAACAGCTTCTGGAGAAAGACTGCGTGATCCTGCTCGATTTCCCTCGCCGCAGCTCACCCACGCAGGCGCTGCAACGTTTGCGGGAAGTGCTGGCCAAAGGCAAACCCCTCATGTTTCTGGCCGGAAAGAACACAGACTACAACAAACTTGCGCCCCTTGAAAATTACCTGCCCTTCGACCGCATGCCACAGAAAACCCGGGAACAGCCTGTCTATATTGATATTTTGCCGCAAGGTCTGCATCACCCGGTGTTGCGCATCAGCGAAGATGAGTTTGAGAATGCCCAAAGCTGGCAGGAGCTGCCTCCGGTGTTTGCTAATGTTCGCGAGACAACATTCGGCAATTCTGCCCAGAGCCTGGCAAGCGTCGATGCTGACCGCACAAGTGGATTGCGTAATCGCAACGTATCTGTGGTTTCTGCGCTCAACACCGGCAAGCGCAAAGCTGTAGCAGTTTTGGCGTATGGTCTCTGGCGCTGGGACTTGATGATGTCCGGTGTGGGCAAGAGCAATGAAAACTATGTGCGCTTCTTGCGCAATAGCGTGCGCTGGCTAACCACGCAGGAAGACAGCAAGCTTGTGCGCATTACCGCCAATAAGGAAATATATCGCAGCGGGGAAGAGGTCAAGTTTACGGCTCAGGTATACTATGAGGATTATCAACCTGTGGAGGGCGCGGACGTCACCGTACAGCTCAGGGGCGGCCAGGATGTCCAGGAGCTGGCATTGAACAATATCGGTGATGGCCGTTATGAAGGCAGTTTTCAGGTGCTCGATGGCGGCGACTATCGTTTCACGGGCACAGCTCACGAGCAGGGTCGCGTGTTGGGCAGGGATACGGGCAGATTTTCGGTGGAGGCGTTTAGCCTCGAATATCAGCAGACCCGCATGAACGATGACCTTTTACGCCGGATTGCCAAAGAAAGCGGCGGTGCATTTCTCCTGCCCGAAGAGCTCGAAACACTGCCGGACAAGTTCAGTTTTCCTGCAGAATTTGTCACGCTCAAAAACGAATGGGAAATCTGGAACCGTGTGCCTCTGCTCGTTTTTTGCATTGCGGTGTTGGCGACAGAATGGTTTGTCAGAAAGCGCAAGGGCATGCTTTAGTTTCGGAAAACCGTAAATCGTAACCGTGTGAAGCTGTTGCGTAAGGTGAAACCGTGCGGGATAAAGCCTTCCCGAATTTTCTATTGATTTATCAAAAACATGCAGATGATTCTGAAAACAGTTGCCACCTTCGTTTGCCTCATTGTTGCCCTTCTCGTTCTCATCCGTGTCTTCGAGAATCGTTTCATATTCTATCCGTTTAAATATCCTGAAGGTACCTGGCACCCGGAGTGGTTTGATCTGAAGCTGCAGGACTGTTATTTCGAAACGGCGGATAACATCCGGTTGCATGGTTGGCTGCTGCGGCAGGATGATGCGGTCGCTACCCTGCTCTGGTGCCACGGCAATGCCGGCAATATCACCGACCGCCTCGATAACCTGCAGCGCCTGGCAAAACTACCGGTCAACGTGTTTTTGTTTGACTATCGCGGTTATGGTAAGAGCGAGGGCGAACCTACCGAGATGGGCGTCTATCGTGATGCTCAGGCGGCTTATGATTTTCTGGCTGCGCGGAATGACATCGACAAGAGCAAGATCATTATTTTCGGTCGCTCCCTCGGCGGCGCGGTCGCAGTCGATCTGGCTACCCGCCGGTCTTGCGCCGGCCTCATTCTGGAATCAACATTCTCTTCTGGCCGCGATATGGCCAGGCGCATGTTCCCGTTCTTACCTGTGCAACTGGTCGTGCGCTCACAATTCAACTCCATCGACAAAATTCAGCAACTTCACATCCCCAAACTCTTTATGCATGGTACGGCTGATTCTATTGTACCGTTTGCTCTCGGACGCCGCCTGTTTGAAGCAGCGCCTGAACCGAAGACCTTCCATGCCCTCAAAGGCGCCGGCCATAACGATACCTATATTGTAGCGAATGACTACTGGAGCGTGTTGGAGGCGTTTATTCAGTCGGTGGGGAAGTGACTTCGATTTCTTGTATTTGCAGGTCCGGATGAGCACGCGGCACGGCAACACGAAACCAGATAAAGGGCAGCAACGGATTCGGCAGCCAGTACATCCAACCGAGATTTCTTACTTTCCTGTTTCCCCCGGGCAGCAGATCCAGCCAGACATATAGAAACTTATACGGACAAAGTCCCGGTATAAAATTTGGTTTAAACCGGTCTGTGCGCAGATACTTTCTGCCGATATACAGATTGCCCTCAAAGGGTGTGATGCCCCAGCCAAGCGGTCCCTCAGCCAGAGTCAGATTCGTCGGTCGGTAAATGATGCGTATTTGTTTTTTGGCCATGTTGCTTACAGATTTGCTGCTATGGTCGATACTGAGATGTTCATGTGGGAGGTATCGAAAATCGCCTCGCCGTTCCGGATCAGCAGGAGTTGCGGCGACTTATGCGGCACCCCGAACATTTGCGCCACACGATTCGACAGGCCCGGATGTGCGAACAAGTCGAGATAGTAGATCGGAAGTTGCTCCGGCTCCCACTGCCATTCTTTTTCGAGTGCGTTCTTGACGTAGGCGCTGACAGGACAGCGTGTGCTGTGTTTGTATATCAAGATCGGACGAGACGCAGATTCAGCGACGATCTCGTCTAATTGTGATTCGCTTTTGAGTTTTGACCAGGTCAGCATTTGTTTGGGTTCTGTGTTTTTTGATGTGAACAAGCCAAAGAATTTTAGCACGGCTCCTCACTGATGACTGATGAAGGTTCATTATACTGATTATTGGCGCTTTTTTCAAGCCGATCATGAATTTCAGGCATTCCGTCGCCTCTGAACGAAACACTTAACGAGCGGAAACCATTCCGATGAATCAAGCTCTCAGAATAAAAAAAAGCGCCGGGTGCGATACCACCACCCGGCGCCCAGACAGAAGTTCCTGCTCCTATCACTCCATCACATGACACGCCTCACACTCTTCTGCTGAGAAGGCTTTTTCACCATCGTGGCAGACGCCACATGATTCTCCTTCGTACATCGCCTCCATGGTCACAGATTCGGGGTCGAGCTCGCCGTCTTTCAGGATGCTAAATGTTGTGGCGTGGCAGCTCGCACAGGTTGGCGTCTCCTGCATGAGCACATGGCTTTCGTGACTGAAGGTCACGGGGCCGGGGCTATCCTCGCCAACCGGATAGACGAAATCTTCTGGCAAGTCCAGCTCCTCGTCCATTGGCTCAGCGGCTCGTGCCTCGCTGTTGCCGTTTGTCGCAGGCTGCTCGCCGTTGTTCTGCTGGTACATATTGGCCATGCCATAAGTGATGGTGCCCAGCAATACCACCACCCAGATGCCGAGTACGACGTTGCCGGTAAAGATGGGATGCCGCTCTTCTTCGAGCGGGCTCGCCGGTTTGCGAAGTTCGTGTTTGGGGAACACGCCAAGATGCTTGACCGCCATGGCAAAAATAGTAAAGCCCAGCACAACCAGAGCAAGCGTTACGATAAGTTCCGTCCACTTCGGGAAATAAGTGTCCGAATTAGCCATACCTGTTATGGCTACATTGAGGCGGTTGACAACAAACCCGACGACCACCAGCAATGCTGAAAAGAACAGCCAGGAGTCCTTTTCCCTGAGACGGCTAAACAGGAGCGCCATAGGTAACACCACGCCCAATCCCATCTCTCCCCAGAAGAGCACGCTCCTTTGATTTATTTCAAAGATCAGATGCAGGTTGCCGTGAGCGCTCAGGTTTTGAACTTTGAGCACC
>CAZVSL010000055.1:7571-18673 GCA_964629935.1 uncultured Calditrichaceae bacterium
AGATAAACCGCCAGAATGACAACCATGACGCGCGCCATGCCAACCAGCAGATGTTTCTCCAGCCTTTTGCCAAAGGCGCGAAAACTGAGGAAGGATTCGACAATGGTCATGGCCAGACCTGCGGCGATGGCGGTGATAAAGAAAAACACCGGCAGCAGGGAAGAATACCAGAGCCCGTGCAGTTTGTCCGGCACGATAACATACAGCGTGCCCAGGGATGATTGATGCAGGGTTGACAGAAGCACGCCTGCAATCACGATGGGCAGGTAGATGGTCCGGATGAGTTTCAGGGGCACTTTCATGTTGAAGCGCTCCAGGACGATGGGACTGAATTCCAGCGCCAGAACGATGGTATATAAAGTCACGCACCAGGCTACCTCAAACATGACGGAATGGGGATTCCACATGATGAGCGGGTGCCAGATACGGTGGGGCTGGCCTAGGTCAAACATAATGGCGATGACCACCAGCAGATAGCCGAGAAATGCCGTCAGAATTGCAGGCCGGCTGATGGGTTCATATTCTTCCAGATTGAAGATGTGAACGGTGGCTGCCACCACAAAGCCGCCGGCGGCCAGGCCAACGCCGACCAGGACATCAAAGCCAATCCAAAGACCCCAGGGAAATGCATCGGTAAGGTTTGTGGCCGCGCCCAGTCCCATGGCAAAACGCACCACCGTGGCGTAGACGCCCAGAATGAAGACGATGGCGGCCAGGATCTTCCAGAATGTGAGTTTGGGTATGTGTAGTTTCATTGTTCTTGCCTAATATATGGTTCTCGCATCTTGTCAGGACTTACTCGTCCTCAGGTTTTTCACCAAAGGCTTCTTCTTCGGTCATTTCACCTGCACGGATTTTGTCAAGCTTGATTCTGCGATTGATGATCCACCAGATGCCAAACATGGCGACGCCGCCAACACTGACAACGTTCGGGATCTTAGACAGGATTTCCCAGGTCAATTTGGGATAAGCATCCAATTGCGCCTGCTTGAAACCAAGCTGCTCGAATGGCACATCCGAAAGATACAGCACCGAGGTGCCGCCCGCTTCCTGCATGCCATAAATGTGATCGACATACTGATCAGGGGAGTTGGTGATGCGTTGCCGGGCGACAGCAAGCAGTTTGTCACGCTCGCCGAAGATGGTGGCGCCGGTTGGGCAGGCGGCTGTACAAGCCGGTTGTTCGCCCCTGGAGACGCGTTTTTCATAGCACATGATGCACTTTTGCACTTTGGGCAGGGTCTCATCCCATTCATACTTCGGAATATCAAAGGGGCAAGCCATGACGCAATAACGGCAGCCCATGCAACGGTCCTCGAGGTAGATAACGGGTCCGCTGTCCGTTTTTTGCAGGGCTGCGACCGGGCAAACGGAAACGCAGGCTGGGTCCAGGCAATGCATGCACTGTTGCCGGATGTTGACGCCTTGCTGCTGCCTGATTGAGGTCCAGGTCGTATCCGAGAGTTTGGCTGCACCGTCATCACGAGGCAGGCCATTGATTTCCTTGCAGGCCCAGACACACGCCTCGCAACCGACGCACTTGGTCAGGTCGGTCAGAATTGCATAACTCATTTTTCAGGCTCCTTTTCTAAGACTGCAGAAACGACTCTGAGAATACTTCCCAAACTCGTTCGCGTTTTTGATTCTCAAGGAACTCGCCGTTACCTTCTTGTTTTGTCGGCTGCTTGGTCTTGCTCATGATGTCTTCCATGAGGCTCTGGAACTTATCGATCTCCTGCTTATACCAGGCTATGGCATCGGCGCCGATCTTGAGCCCCCGCAGCTCTTGCGTCAGATTGGTCGCTTCAAGAGAGCAGAACCAGCCGAGCTCGTAGGGCTTAACATGGATGAGCTCAGGGTTGCTGATGAGCTCCGTATTTACTTTGGTTACTTTGCCGCTAACAGGAGAGCGGAAGGTGATTTCGTGCGAGTTTTGTTTCAAGGTGCAAATCGGGTCGCCTTTCTTGATCTGCTGGCCTTTCTTCGGCGGCACGATCTCATCGAATTTACCGATAACCTTTTGACAGAAATCGTCGAGACCGAGTCTTAAGCTGCCATCTATATCGATGTTGACCCAGAGATGTTGCGGCGAAATAAACAAGCCGGCGGGTACGTTGAACACGCGGTCTGATTTTTCAGCGCCGGAGGAGGGTGTGACCAGGTGAACCTTGGGTTTCCTCTGTAGCTCCAGCTTTGCTTCCCGTCTGATGAGGGATTTGTTGACAAAATCTACCAGCTCATCTTCGGTGAACGGCTTCTGGACGTAGTCCAGCGCACCGTATTTCATCGCGTCCACTGCCGACTCTATAGTTGCATAGCCGGTGATCATGATCACGTCGATGTCGGGCCGCAGGTGCTTGACCGCCTTTGTGACCTCAAGACCATCCATGTCGGGCATCTTCAGGTCCGTGAACACAAAGTCATAGTCGTTCTTTTTGACCAGGCTCAGCGCTTCCGGTCCGCTTTCAACAGTATCGACGGAGTAGCCGGCCAGCACCAGGATTTTGCGAAAGCTGTCCAGAATGACGGCCTCATCGTCCACGGCCAAAATTCTCGCCCTTGGGTTATCGACAGTTACGCGCTTCAGACTCTTGGCTTCGTCGGCGTAGTCCAGCCGTAAGCCAATATCAAGGGCTTCCTCACGCTGCTTTCGAAGTTTGGCTTCCTGCATGCGCTTAGTCATGAGCCGGACCAAAACATCGATGGTGATGATCGCCGCTATCATGAAAATGATGAGTAAGACTACCATGATTTGTAAACCTCCTCGTTGGTCTTTCCGCTAACTGTTTGGTGGAGCGTCGCTCCGACCGGTTATCGGGATTGACCCCGGGTTAAGTTGTCGATCTCGCTCTCGTACAGGCTCGGCATGATTTGCGCAAGCCAGCCATCCCCGAAAGGAGAGCGGATGACAAGGTCTGTATTGTTGTTTAGGTTTGCGTTTGTTTTCAAAACGCGGCCGCTTAATGGCGCCCACACGCGGTGCTCCATGCCATCTGTTGTAATCAGGCATGCGCATTGGCTCCCTTGCTTCAAATCAGCATCGATGGCAGGGAGCCGCACCTCTTGCAGGTCGCCTACGGTATTAGCAAATGTTTCGCCCACGCCAACCGTGTAGTTACCATTCGCTTCACGTCTGGTCCAGGCATGTTTCCCCAGGAAGTATAAACCGTCCTGGCCGAGGGAGTGGTGAGCAGATGTTCTTTTCGACTTTCCGTTTGCGCTCGTTTCTAAACGATGATATCGGCTGGCACGGCTAACAACAGCAAGCAGCTCGTCGGTATCGAATGGCTTGGGCAGAAAATCAAAAGCGCCTTGCTTGAATGACTGCACGGCATTGTCAAGCGTCGCATAACCTGAGATCATGATCACGGGTATATGCGGCGTCCGCTTGCAGGCAAGTTCGAGCAAGTCCAGGCCGGACATCCCCGGCAGCATCAGGTCTGTGACCAGGACGTCGTATTTTGCTTCATCCAGTTGGGCGAAAGCGCTCTCAGCATCCATGGTCGTATCGACACGATACCCTTCTGACAGCAGTATCTTTTTTGCCGATTCGATTACGACTGCCTCGTCCTCCACAACCAGAATGTTGATCGGTTTGCTCATGCTTCTTCAACCAAGAGAGATGTGCCTTTTTTGACCGGCAATTCGATGGTAAACGTCGTGCCCACGCCTTCTTTGCTTTTCACATCGATCTTGCCGCCGTGCTTTTCGATGATACCCCAGACAACTGCAAGTCCGAGCCCTGTACCCTTCTGCCCCTTGGTGGAGTAGAACGGCTCAAAGATTCTGGCCAGATTTTCTTCACTGATGCCAGAGCCGGTATCTTCGATTTGCAGCAGGATCTTATCCTCGCCATCCGCCCTTTGATTGCGGGTGGTGATGTTGATTTTACCTCCCTGCTTTCCGATTGCATCGGCGGCGTTGACTATCAGGTTAACCAGCACCTGCTCGATTTGTATGGAATCAGCCCGCAGTGTACCCAGGTCCGGCGTTAAGTCCAGCTCAAGCGAAATATTCTTCAGGTTGAGCTGGTTATCCAGCATATTTGCTGTTTGCCGGATGACTTCATTGAGATCGACTTCTGTTTTCTTTGAGGGCGCCTGGCGGGCAAAATCCAATAGACCCTTTACGATTTCACGGCAGCGTTTTGTCTCGCGTACGATGACTTCCAGGTCAGCCTTTGTTTCTGCTTCACCATTGTGGCGTTTCAGTAGAAAACTACTGTAGGTCAACACGCCGGTGAGCGGATTGTTGATCTCATGCGCCACACCGGCGGCCAGACGGCCCAGCGACGCCAGCTTGTCCGACTGGTATAGCTGTCTTTGTGCTTCGGCAAGATTTTCCGTCATCTTGTTGAAGGAGCGCGCAAGCTCTCCAAGCTCGTCTTTCTTGTCTATCGGAATTTTATATTTGAGGTCGCCCTTTGCGACCGCGACTGTGGCCCGCACCAGCTCGTTCACCGGTTTGCCGACAAAGCGATGCACCAGAATCGCAAGCAACAAGCTGATCGCCAGGATGGCACTGATGGCCAGGGCCGTCAAGCGCCAGCGGTTGGCATCCAACTGCGCTTCGACTTCATCCAGAGAAAGCGTCACATCCAGCACGCCCAATACATTCTGAGCCTCGCTGTGCGCATGACAATCTGCTTGCCAGCAGCCAGGCTCGTTATAGATGGGATTGATAATGCCAAATGTATAGTGGCCGGTTTCGTCAACAAATGTGCGCGTACGGTCCTTTATGGATACATTATGCAGCGGCTGATCGGCGGCGTGGCAGGCATAGCAGGATTCAGCGCGTTTGTTGACCATCGAGCCGGTCTCGCTCTTGTCTGAGGAGTAGATGATGGAGCCTTCTTTGTTGAATATCCGAATACGCTGGATACCCTCTTGTTCGGCGATGGTATCGATGGTGCGGTGGATGCGCTCACGATAGTTGAACAGCATATCGTACTTGGTGCCGCTTTTGACTGTCTCGCTTAGTTGATTGGCATTGTGCTCCACCTGCAATAACAGCGCACTCTGCTGCGATTTGATGATCAGGTATGAGAATATTGCCACAATGGCGACTGTCGTGCCGCAGACGGCTATGATGAGCTTATATGTGATTCGGTTAAGCATGCTTTGACATTCTCTCTTTTTCAATTCGTCTATTCATGACCAAAAAGCATACCACAAATGGCAAGATTGGCGGTTGGAATTTTGTAACAACGAGGGTTAATTAAAACAACAGGTTAGGACTAATTCTATAAAAGGTGTGTTTGCTTTTGCAGCAACCGGTCTCTCACAACTTCGCAAAAATAGAAATAACGATTCGTCAGATTCTTAATAGTGGGAAAGTTTAGATTAGTAGAGGGTGGTTTAGGAAGAAGGTTATAGGATGTTTGATAGCTACTGGGTTCTATCCGGAAACTCCATAAAGTTGTCATTCCGGCATGTTGTAAGCCGGAATCCCTGTGCCGCCACTTAGAAAATTCCCGCTACAACATGCGGGAATGACGGGAAAGAGCGAGTTTCCGGATGGACATTACTTAGCATTCAACCTTGGCTTTTGAGCAACGACGAGAATTTGCCGGCCGATACCTGCGATGGAGGGTTCCTGGCAGTATTTGAGCTCGAATTCTTTCCATGCCTGGAAGTCTGCTTCAAGACGAGCGTGCAGTTTTCGGTTGTCCAGGTTTGGCCACAAGGCCAGGAGACCGGCTGATACTTTGACTTCCAGGTCGTTGTCCCGCATGAGCTTACTCAATTCCTGCGGCGAAAAGACATGCGTCACGGCCCTTTCTCCGTTAGCGCTGAAGCCGTTCTTCTGTTCGTTGTCAAGCAGCTTCATTACATCTTGACAGGTGGATCCGGAATGAGTCAGCATCCATGAGGCGCGGGCGAATTTGCTGTCCACAAGCACGGCCATGCCGCCGCCCGGACTGAGCACTCTTGTCCATTCTTTAACGACTTCTTCTGGCCTGGAGCTGTATTGCAGAGCTCCCATAGCGATTATAAAGTCAAAGGGACCATCGTCAGGGTGTATATGGGCAAAATCTGCCTCAACAATTTTGATGCAATCATCAAAGCCGTGTTGTCGGACTTTGCGCGTGGCTACGCTGCACATCCTTCGGGAGATGTCATATAATGTGACGTGAAAATTTTCTTTGGCGAGGCGGATCGCCCAACGCCCGGTGCCGCCTCCGGCATCAAGAACGGAGTTGTGGCGTCTGCTGTTGTTCAGGAACGGATAGACTAATTCCCAGGCAATTTCATCATAAAGGTGACGGTGCGGCGCGCTAAAATCATTGTCGTAAGTACCTGAAAATTTGTCATACAGCCGTGCGGCCTGTTCTTCCATGGAAGCTAAACGAGCCGTTTTCATGGTGGCGTTCTCAAGTGATGCGGTTCTCTCAGAAGTCAGTTCTGAACTTAAACTTACCGGCATCACTTTAAGCTTGCGTACCAAACCATTTGGATGAAACGTGCAGAAAGACTCAGGCTTGCGGGGCCAGCGGCAGCCTTATTGTCACAAGCGTGCCCTTATTCGGGATTGAATCCACAGCAATGCTGCCCTCGAGCTGTTGGATATATTTCTGGCTGATGTAGAGTCCCAGTCCCATACTTTTATCTTTGGTGGAAAAATCGGGTCTGAAAATTTTTGGCAAGTCTTCTTTTGCGATGCCCAGGCCGTCGTCTTTAATCATAACAGTGCAGGTCCGATTGTCATGAGCAGTCTTGATGGCTATGCGGCCCGGGTTTGCCATGGCATCGGCGGCATTTTCCAGCAGCATAACAAAGACCTCGAGCAGTTTGTTGGGGGAGCAGTATACAGGCAGGGAAGCGCGATCAAAGTCACGAAAAACCTGGGCTACAGCTTTGAGTCTGCGTTCCATGGCCGCCAGCGCTTTGTCCAGAACACGGTGAATGTCCACAGTTTCTTCCAGGTCGGATTTGGCAAATTCATGCAAGGTTTCGACCTTTGCGTGCAAGGCTGTGGTGAGTTTCTGTGCCGGGTATAAGCTGGCATCGAGGTCCCGCACAAATTCCCTGGCGCGGCCGATCTCATGGTCTGCCAGAGCAACGCCCCGTTCCCGCTCTATTTCAAACAGCAAGCCATTGAGGTCATCGATAGAGCCTCTGATCTCGCCAAGTTTGAGCGCCAGCAGATGGGACAGGCGTTTGATGTCGTTTGCCATGGCTGTGGTGAGCACGCCAATTTCGGCTATCTCCTGCTTTTTGGTGAGAAGCCTGTTCTTTTCATGCGCCTGCAAGAACGTATCGATGACAAACTTGTAGTCATTGAGCTGATAGGCCGTGAAAATATACTCCTGCCGCACGCGATCCCGCGTCATGAGTTGACGTTTGCAGATCACGAAGATCTTTTTCGCCTCATTATACTCCACCGGAATGGCCGCGAACGCCTGAGCCGCATAGTAGTCTTGCTGAAGCGGTTTTTCGCTCTGGCTGGAGTGAGGCGTGTCGTAATCGTATGCCTTTTGCATGAGACTCTTGAACTCGGAATTGTCCGGCATCGGCGGCGGCAGATTTCTGTTAACGAAGCTGATTTCACGCCAACGCTCGTTGCTGCGTCCGTAGAGCCAGATTGCGTTCAGATCGAAAATAAACATGAGCATGAACATGAGCGTGGCTTCATATTCGGAGGTCTGCACAACAATATCGTCATAGTCGCGTCTGTGCTGCTGGATAAACTTCGTGAAACTTGTGGCTGTGGTCTCTTCCATGTCGAACCTCATCGCTTGATTTCAAGGGTGTCCAGAATCTTGCTCACAACCCTTTCGAACGACACCGGTTTTCTCAGTATATCGCTGACGCCAAGGTGCTCGATCTCATCGAGCAGATGCTGGTCCGTGACGGCGGTAAGAACCAGCACGGGAACATCCGGTTTGACTTTCAAGTCCGATATGGCATTTTCACGAAGGGCTCTGAGCAGTTTTGCACCTGCCTTGCGCGGCTCTACCTGCTCGCCGACTTCATCGCCGGGGGCGAACATCACATCAAGTACGATCAGGTCAAAGGCTTGTTTACGCAGCGCTGCCAGTGCGCCGGCGCCATTTTCTGCCAGCTCTACTTCGATTTGGTTGTCTTTCAGGATTTCGAAGTATGGCGAAACACTCCAATCTTCGTCATCCACAAACAGAACTCGTTTAGACATGCTTATGACTCCTTTGGATTCCTGGGCAACACAACAGTGAATACGGTTGAATAACCTTCGTAATTCGCAATCTTTCTTGGGTCTTTGAAATAGGGCTCGCTGCTAACCTTGATTTTGCCCTTGTGAACTTCAACAATTCGCTTGGCTATCTGCAAACCCAGACCGGTGCCGGCGATGAAGCGCGTCGGATCTTTAATGTCGCTCCGTTTGAAACCCTTGAAGATGTCCTCAAAAGAACGTTTCGGAATGCCGGTGCCAAGGTCTTTTATCGAAATAGTAACCCTCTTTTCTTGCTCAGCTCCTGTAATCTCAATGTTCTGATTAGCATACGAGTACTTGATGGCATTGTCTATCAGATTTGAAAATACCTGTTCGAGCTGAGCCCGATCAAAGACCGTAACCGGCAGTTTCTTGACGCTGTCGTAGACCACGATGTTGATGCCACGTTTTCGTGCGCTTTGCTTGAAGCGTTGTGCGCAAGAAATGACGGTCTCGCCGATCTGGGCAGGTTCAAAATGCACACCGCGGCGCTCAAACGCCTCGCCGGCTGAGAACAGCGCATTGCGCATGTTACGCTCGGCGCGAAATGTCTCTTCCTCGATTATGCTGGCGACTTTGCGCACTCTGTCATCCTCGCCATACATTTTCTTTAAATAATAGATCAGTCCGCCAAGCTGCGCGTTGATGTTGTGCAGCGGCGAGCGGAACTCATGACCGATGTCAGCCAGAGTGCGCTCGAGCTTGTTGATGGCGATCTTTTTCTGGTTTGCATGGATGGCGACCGCGACCTGATTGGCAAACCCGGCAAGAATCTTCAAGCTTTCCCGACGATAGAATTTATCGCCGCGAATCAGGTCCTGTTTGTCAGACAGTCCGATTTGTAGCGTGCCGATGACATCGTCCTGTACGATCAATGGAATGACATACTGTGACTGAATGCCAGCCTGGCGCATCAGCTCGCCACACCGCTTGTCCTGGCCACAATCCTCCACGAGCACGGGTTTGCCTTGCTTTATGACTTGCGCGAGGATATCATCGCCAGCGAGTGGCACACGAGTGTCGCGCGCAATTTGGCGCCAGCCTTTGCCCATGGCTTCTCTGCCGACAATGGTATTATTTGTGGCGTCCAGCAGCGAAATCATGCCTTTGTCATAGCCGATATGGCTCAGATTGTCAAACACGATCTTGTATGCTTCATTCAAGTCTTCTGCTTTCAGAAGGGAGAGCGTCGCCTGGTTGAGATGTTCGAGCTGCCGCTCCAGCTCCTTGCGCTTGGTCAGGTCTTTTGCCAGGCAGATGGTTCTGGTAACATGATTCTGCTCATCCTGCTCGAGAATAGCGGTGGATATGCTTATCGGAATTGGCTTGCCATATTTATCCGGCATGGTTGTCTCGAAATCCGAGACTTCGCCGCCGCCTTCCCTCAGGGCTTTGTCGAAGACGGTCAGGTTTTCCGCCAGCAACTGGCGTGCATCGAGGTTTTCCAATTCTCGCGCTCGGAACTGATAGCCGAAGAGCTGGTGCGCCGCCTCATTTGCCACTTCGATTCGCCATATCATGGCCCCATCGACTTTCTTGTTTTCCGTTACGAACACCGGGTCCGGCGTTTTTTGAATCACCTGGCGCAAATAGTCTCTGCTCTGCCGCAATCTGGCGATAAGCTCCGCATTGCGAATGGCAAGCTGGCGCAGCCGCTCGATCAATCTTGAGTTCTTGATGGCGACAGCCGCATAGGAGGCAAACGTATCCATGAGCTTCTTGCTCTCGGCTGTAAAGCTCTGCGGCTCGCGGTAGTTGACAAACATCAGGCCAACCGGCTCGTCATCAGCTTTGAGCACCAGAGCGGCCATGGATTTGATACGTTCCCGGTGATGGAAGCGTACTTTGGGTCTGCCGGGCAGGTCTTCCTCGCGGCCTGCCGCCATGAAGGAGTGGCTGTCGATGTCAGCTTCGGATTCGAAATAAATGGATTCGCCGCCGGACAGGATTCGCTCCGCAAACGTGTCGCCGGTAAAGACAAAGGTTTCTGCATAATCTTTCGCATGCAACAGTTGTCCCGCAAACAGGGGAGGCGGCGTCAGCGAACCCTTATGGCGATCGAATTGAAACAGAACGATGGGATTGGCATCCAGGACGATAGAGGCGCTGTCGGCAATTTGCTGCAATATTTCGGTTACGCCGGCTTTCGAGGATATTTTTTCAGCGATCTCTTTGAATTGGTCGATCATGGAATCGGCGGAAAAACCAGCAATGGGATTGCTCAAAAGCTGCCTCACAATATATGTTCTTAGTATCTGCTATTATCTGCTATATTTTTGTTAGTTTAGTTTAGTTATGTTAGCATTTACCATTTCTTGTTTCGTGTAAAAAGAATCAAATTCCCTGATCATGCCGATCAATCCCACCACCCCCTTTAATGCGTGGTCTCCGACCAAAAGCTTATTCAAAGTGTTGACTCGATTAGAGGTTTTCTAACTAAATTAATATAAGTTTAACAAGATTAAAACATAATATCATAAAATTGAAAGTGTTAATAAGAAGTATAGCGATAACAAATAGTCGCCCTCCACTTAGTTTGCCAAAAATTTTTTTGTCTACAAAACTGGGTATGTCAGGCAATAATAGTTTTTCCATCTTTAAGACTCTACTAATCGAGGCCTGTGCGTCATTTCCATCCTTTATAGCAAGTAATGTGATTACTAAAACGAGCATAACTCCAAACAATGAGACGAAAAAAATCTGTAGAGTTTCGAGGCAGCCCTTGTAGACAGCATAGAGAAAAGCACCCTCAATTAGTGAGATAGTCTGAATCCTCGACCAACGTAGACTGTCCTGATAGCGAGCGTTCTCCCAATTCTGTTCCAATGCAGTAGTCCACATTGACTGAATTGCTTGATCATTCATCTGTTTCACGGCGCTCAGGATTCTCTCCATTTTTGCATCGAGAT
>CAZVSL010000056.1:0-12442 GCA_964629935.1 uncultured Calditrichaceae bacterium
ACCGCTGATAAAGCCTTCGATATTGTAATTTGCCAGCGGGTCGACATCATCGATATTGAAAAACAGCTCGTCGTTGGCGCTGACGTAGTCGCCGGCATAGAGCGTGGCGCCCGCCCGCAGCCGCTCGCCGGGATCCTTGGTCACGACTTCGACAATGCCGGACATCACCTGGCCGTACTCGGCATTAAACGTGCCGCTGATGACCTTGAGCTCCTGCACGGCACTCTGGTTGACGTTTACGGCTGACTTGCCGGAGAAAGGGTCGGATACGGACACGCCGTCGATACGATAGCCGATCTCGCTGGCCCGGCCGCCGCGAATATGCAAGTCGCCGCGGCTGTCGACCACAATTCCGGCTTGTAATTGCAGGATGTCTTCGACGCTCTCCACGGGTAACGATTCAATTTCCGCGGCTGATACTGAGGCCGAGGTAGACGTCAGATCCTTCTGTACCAAAGGTTGTTCGGCCACGACGTACACGGTCTCACCCTCAATGGCAGCAGGCGTGAGCTCGAAATCAACCCGCGTCGTCTGGTCAACCGACACTCTGACATCCGATACCTCCATGCTGCGGTAGCCGAGCATGGTGACCCGCAGGGTATAGCTTCCGGGCGGCAGGTTCAAGATAACATAGTCACCGTGCCTGTCTGCCGCCGCCCCCATGCTGGACCCCTGCACCAGGATATTTGCGGCTGGAAGTGGTTCGCCGGTTTCGGCATCGATCACATGGCCGACGACTTTGCCGGTCTGGCCCGCCTGCAGACCGGCAGCCGTGAGCCCACAAAGAATGAGAATTGTCAAGAACTTCCCGTGCATTCGCATTTCAAACATATATCATGTTTCAGTTATCTAACCAGCAGCATGCGCTTTGCAACAACGTGTTCGCCGGCCTTGATTCGATAGATGTACATGCCGGAAGCCAGGCCGCTGGCATCGAAAACGGCATCGTGGTGGCCGGCGGACATCCGATCATCCACCAGGGTTGTGACCTCACGTCCGAGAATATCATAGACCTTGAGCGTCACATGAGATTCCTCCGGCAGAGAATAGAGAATCGTGGTACTCGGATTAAACGGGTTCGGATAATTTTGTGACAGGCTGAAACTCACCGGCACGACCGGCTCATTCTCGTCGATGACCGAGGTTGGCAACGTGTCCGGCTGTGGATCGCCAACCGGGCAGTAAATATCCCAGTCGCCGTTACGGTCGTCCTGCCAGATGATCTGATAATCTCCGGTACTACGCAAATAAGTAATCGCCGGCTTGATCTGATTTGCTTCACTCACATCGCCGTTCACGCGCGTATTCTGGCCATTTGCGGCCCCGCTGGCGGTGTAACGCTGCATGTAGATATCCATGCTGCCTTCGCGGCTGTCCTGCCAGACCACGATGAAGGCTCCGGTTGAATCGACGGCAACGTCGGGCTTTACAATTGCCGGCCCGCTGCTGTGGCTGCTGACAGAGAGCTCGCTGCCCTGCTGACTGCCGCTGGCATCGAAGCGCGCCGCCCGCACGGTACGTGTGCTGTTGCTGGTGTCGATCCAGGCCACTACAAACTGGCCATCGTCGCTGGCACTCACGGAGGGTTTGAAGTTGCGCGTGGTTGAGCCGTTGACTTTGAAGTTACCGCCCAGCACGCCGCCGCTCTGGTCGAAGCGCTGGCCGTAGATATCGGTCTGGCCGCTGCCGGCCCGGCCATCGGTCCAGACTACCACAAAACTGCCGTCATCAGCCATCGCCACATCAGCCTGAAATTGGTCGGTTACGGTACCGTCTGTATTGACCTTAACATTCCCGCCAGCCAACGCGCCGGTCGTATCGACGCGCTGTACGTAGACATCCTTGCCGCCATCCTCGCCAGTCCAGACCACGGCAAATTGCCCGTGGTCGCTGGCCGCAACAGCCGCCTGCCACTGATCATTGTTATAGATGGGCGTGCTGTTGATGCTGATGGCGCCTGTCAGCGCTGAGCTGCTGTCGACATCAAATAGTCGGGCAAAAACCTCGTTATGGTTGTGCCAGGTAACGAGAAACTCGCCATTAGCGTTGACTGCCACAGCGGGCGTGACCGAAGCGGTGTCGCCAGAAGTTACCAGCATATTGATGCCGTCAACCCGAAAGGTACCGACGTCGTCCACGGTGTGAAACCGCTGAGCGTAGATGGCATCCGTATCGCTGTTGCGTCTGTCGCTCCAGACAGAGACATACTGGCCGTGGCGATTGCCGGCAGTGGCAGGATTGATCTGCGTCGCGCCGGTCAGATCATCATTGACGCGCAAGTCCGGCGTGAAGATTTGGCTGACGGCATACTGCATGTAATCGTTTTGGCCAAGCGTCTCCCAGATCAATTTCGAACGATAGTTCTCGATCATGATCAGCATCGGCCCTTCATCTATGGAGAAGAAATTATTCTTGTAGATAGGAAATTTTGATTCTGCGCCCTCTTTCACTGCGGCTGAATCTGTATAGGCATCGCGGAAACCATACAATCCGGTCCAGAGCTGCGTATTCTTGTAGTAATTCTTCAGAGCATCGTAGACATACGTCTCATTAAATCCCCCCGGGTAGGCAGAGAATCCGATCATGCCTGCGGCGCCATAGGGCGGCACAGTGCCGTCGTTTTCACCAAAATAGACACCATTAAAATTTGGATCGAAATCCGATTGGAAAGTCGGCAGCGCGCCGTTGCCGCCCAGATAGAATGTATCGAGCCCGGCCGGAATCGCTTCGCAGGCGGTCAGGCCCCAGCTTTCGGCGCTGAATGTCGGTACGTTCGAGCGCCCGCTGCCGTCATAGCCGGCGATGCAGTAGTCACGATTGGCGTAGCCTGCTTCGATGGAATTTTCCCACCAGTTCACACGCTGTGCGTCCGTCTTGTCGTGCAGATCGAACCAACAATGGGTGAAGAAGTATTGAAACAGCGAGCCGTTCCAGGAGTTGATGATAGTGCGATCGTTGTAGGTGCCGGTGTCCCGGGTCCAGGCATAGAAACAATTGGCCGGCACCGGATGAGTCGGAGACCCAACTGCCAGCAAATTGATGAGCATCACCTCATCGGTGGAAACGTCCCAGTGGCCGACAAATCCGCCTTCCGGGGACCAGCCGAGATAGAATTGATTGACTGAGGGATCGTAAAACCACGGCCACTCGATGCGGCGATAGAGCTTGTCCGCCAAATCCACGATGGTCGAATTGTGGGCAAAGTATTCTCGCGCCGTCAGCACGCCGGCCATGAGGATGGCGGTATCCACCACCGACAGCTCTACCGGGTCTTTGTGCGGCGGCGCAATCTTGCGCAAGCCGGTTCCGGCTTCGAGAAAATGATAGAAAAATCCCTTGTAGCCGCTGACGCCGGTTGTGGCGCTGCCCTGCGGCGTCTGCCATAAATTTGTCAGCACTTTTTCTACGTAGACCTCAGCGCTGTCTGCATTCATCCAGCCGCGGTCTACGCCAATGACAATGGCGCCGAGGCCGAATCCCGTACCTGCGACCGTTGCCAGGTCACGAAAGGTCACGCGGTCGAGCACCAGGCGGGTGGTGTCATCCACGGCTTCGACGAAATAGTTGAAGGTGCGGCGCGCCACCAGATCGAGAAAGTCGACATCAAAGTCAGCATCATCCCAATAGACTTCATCCGTATCGATAAATGTCAGATCGTCGATGTAAAAGGTGCCGGAGGTGCGGCTCGCGGTGCTGCTGTCAAGCGAGACCACGACTTCGGTGAGCTCCGTGGGATCGAACGGTTCCCACACCGTGAGGCTGTCCGGATCGAATGGAATCACCCACTGTTGCCAGTCCGTGCCAACGCCGCTGAGCACAGCAAACGCCTTACCGGTGTCATAATTTGGTTGCTGCGTCTGCGGATCGATTTCTCCCCAACTGGCGTCGTGAAACTCGATGATAATGCGGCTGCTGGCGGGATCCAGGTCATCGCTCTTCATGGCGATAGAAAATTTCTCCATCACCGTCATGTCTCTCGGCGGCGGGTCGCTCCCCGGACCCAGCAGACTCCAATAAGCAAACCAGGTATCGATATCGAAATCGATGTCATAGGTCAGCTTCCAGGAAAAAGGTTTGCTGTTGGCAAAGCCGTTGTTATCGGTAGAGGACAACCCTACGTCCAGCTCACCGTTGAAGCTGGTGGCAGCGCCGGAGAATCCGAAGTAACCGTTCTGTCCCTCGCGCACGACGGAATCCGGCTGCACAGGATCGGGTACCCTGCCGTCGAAATCGTCCAGACCGAAAGGTACACCCAGCGAGGCAAGGTTGACCGCGCTTTGTTTCGGCGTAAATCCACCCACCTGCAGGTTGTCGATATAAAGTATGCCGTCGGTATGGATATTGGTGTTCGGAACCACGAGTTTGATTTCCTCGATGTTGCTCATATCGATGGACAGGCCCATCTTCCAGGTCAGCGTGGTCCAGGTATTTGCGGGAATGCTGAGCCAATCGGTACCGGCGCCCTGCGTGCCATCCCAGATAAACACAAACAAGCTGCAATCCGGTGTGGTCGACGGCCGATAAACATCAGCGCGAAAGTAGTAGAAATTGCTCCAATCTTTGGCCTGAGAGAACGTAGCCTGGATTTGCGCGATGTCGTCATCAGCAAAAATATCTTTGTCCCAGTTCATGGTCATGGCAGCCGTGCTGCTGAAATTGGGCGAGCTGAAACTGTGGGTGATATCATCCGAGACCTGAACTTCGAAGTCTTTGTTGTCGGCGTCTGCTGAGCCATCCCAGTAATATTGCGGCGTTTCCATGCGGTCCCAGACCGTTTCAACGCCGTTATCATAAGTTCTGATGTTATCGACATAAACGGTCACCGTGCCGGAATACCACGCCTGCACAAGGTACATCTTGCGCATGTTGTTACCGTTTAGCTCCACTTTCCAGTCGAGATAGGTGGTTGAAGCACTCATGTTGATCGCGCCCAGCAGATGCTCCTGGTTGTTGCTGTCCACGGCTTTGACTTCCAGGCGGTGGCCATCGACAGCGCGCAAATCCATCTTGATGGAATCCGGCGTTTCCTGGTTGAAGGCGCCGGTGCCGAAGATATTCCAGCCGGTTGTGTTTTTTGTGGATGTCAATTTCAGAGATGAGCTGCCCTCACTTTTCCAGGCAGTGCTGTATTCGAGGGAGCCGGCGTCATCTCCCCAGCCGAACCAGTGCCAATTGTGGGTTTCGAACTCGTCAACTATTTGAAATGATTGCGTGCGCCCACTCTCAAACATAAACGCCACGAGAATAAGACACAACCCAAAAGTGAACAAATCCCTGTAAGGTTTCACACGAGCCTCCTTAAGCAAATCAACAGGCGGGCATGTCCGGGCAAGGTTTGTCATTACGTTGATTCTGCTGGTTTTGAATTCGATTGAATATGAACGCGGATCACACGGATCGGACAGATTTGGTTTCGGCTTCCTCGCACAAAGATCTCAAATTTTTAGCCACGGATTGACGCAAGAATCAGTGAAAATCCGTGTGAATCCGTGGCTAATACATCAAAACCCTTTGGTTGCGGTCTTTGGCCGCGCTGTGTTCTCTGCAACGCAACGCTTGCGTGCCAAATCAACTCATCGGAGCAGCGCCATTTTTCGTGTCTTCACAAACTGGCCGGCCTGGATGCGGTAGTAGTAAACTCCGCTCGCCACCTGGCGGCCGGCATCATCCCGACCGTTCCAGACTATGGTATGCTCACCGGCTGCTTGCGGCTTTTCCACAAGCTTTGCCACACGTCCGCCGAGCAAGTTGAAAACTTCAACCGTGACCTCCGCATCGGTGGGCAGGGAGTAGCGTATGGTTGTGCTCGGGTTAAACGGGTTCGGATAGTTTTGAGCCAGTGTGAACGCCTCAGGCGCGGCAGCCGGTCTGCCATCGTCGACGTCGGTGACAAAATCGCTCAGCACGACATCGCGATACATGTAGTATCTCTCAAAATTGGGATCCGCCCACTGCGTGCCCCACCAGTTCGGATGGTAGTCTGAGACATCCTGGTCGAATACATCGGCGGAGGAGAAATCGAGGTCCCAGATGACGGCGCTTAACCTGACGGTATCGCCATCGCTGTATCCGAACAGATCGGTATGCACGACAACTTCGAGCGAATAGCCGGCATCAGCGCCATTGGACTCGGTGTGCGTAACCGTACCATCCGGCTCATAAGAGGCGCCTTCTGCACTACCGGTCGGCACGCTGCCGCTGGTCTCAAATACAATAGAGGCGCCTTCAGTTGCATCGAAATACATCGCTTTGATCTCTTTGCGGTCGGCCGGCGCCGTTTCACCCTTGAAAGTCATCCACAGGAAAAGACCATCTGCCTCCCAGCCGGGCGACCACTTGCAGACGGAGGAGTCATTGGAGGTGACGCCGATGTAAAGATCGGTGCCGTTGTGCGCAAATTTGACTTCCGCCATGCTCTGGTCAGTGTATTCGTTGGCAGGATTCCCCCACTGGAGATAGAAGCCGGCGCTACTTGAGTTGGAGCCCTTGCCGATGGTCACAGATTCAGCGTTCGCCCAGAATGATTCGGTCAGTTGACCATCGAGCGTCAGGGCCTCCGTTGCGACGATGGCGTTCTTAACTGGCGGGTCAGCGAGACGAAGCGTGCGCGTGTCTGGTCCCCACTGGCTGCCCCACCACATTTTGTGATAAGAACCGATGTTCCATTCTTCGCCCGCTGAGCCGGTCTGGCCGTCCGGATCGAAAATATTGAACAACACCGGTACATCTGAAAACGGATCGGTGTAACCGAGCTGATCGAGATGGATGACCAATTCAGCCGTGTAGCCGGAGTCCGCAGCAGTGGTGTCGTTAACGATGGTAGCGGGATGCTTCCAGGCGGCGCCTGCACCAGACCCGGGATATTGTCCCGGCTCTTCATAGTGAATGTCGGGGTCATCGCCTGCGAGATTGAAATACAATTTGTATTCGACTTGCGCACCGCCGGCATCAGCGATCTTCATGAACAGGCCGTCGCCTTCCCAACTGCCGCCCCATTTGTTGACCCACTGGTCATCCGATTGCAGAGAAATGTACAAATCCATGCCGTAATGCAGGATTCTCACCACTGTGGTGGTAGTGTCGGCCAGATCGCCATCGACCTGTTCCTCGGCCGTTGCCGCATAATCGACATCGCCGGGCTGAAAGCCGGAGCGAAAAACCAGATGGTCAAACCTGCGCTGCCAGTCCAGCTCATCGAGCACGCCATCGACCGTGATGGGATTCTCGGCAGATTGAACTTGAAGATAAGGTGGATCCGTGTGCCCTTGTGACAACGCGCTGCTAACAAACACAAGGCACATCAGCAGCACCGCTACAGTAGAGTAGGATCGCATGACATCCTCCTTCCTGATTTGAACAGTTTTATGAATTAAGGTGCTCCGGGGTGTGAGCCCGAGAGTGTGTTGAGTCCGAATGTCAGATGTATCGTTGGCAGCTTGACCGTGGTCTAGCCTGCATTATTCACAAATCGCCACCCCCGCCACAGGATAAATCCTGCGGCTACAAATAGTTGAACCCGCCTGAAGGCGGCTTCAGCCGTCTTGCCTGAGATTAGCCTGATGGTTCACCATCGGGCTAAAAAGGCAGATTCGTGAATAATCCAGTCTAGAGCACGGTCTGCCGGCCTGCGTTTTGGCAACCACACGAGCCGCCGACGACAAGACCTGTGGATAATTCTTCAAAATATTGTGTGCTCTGCTCTCCCTCGCCTTCAAGAACATGAACAAGGTGTCGTGTGGCCTTCATGCCGAGCTCCACCACCGGTACATGCACGGTGGTCAGCCGCGGCACAAGCAAACGGCTCAGTAAAATATCATCAAAGCCGGCCACTGCGATATCTTCCGGGATGCGGATGCCGGAGTTGCGTGCGGCCTCATAAATGCCAACCGCCATCATGTCGTTGGCAGCAAAAATCGCTTGTGGTTTTTCAGGCAAACTCATCAAACGCATGAAGCCATAGTAGCCCGACTTGATCGAGAAATTGCCGGATATGACCCAATTCTTCTCTACTCTGTGGTCATGCTTTTGCAACGCCTCCTGAAACCCGCGCCAGCGCTCCTCAGCGTCACAGTTACCTTCCGGGCCTTTGAGCATACCGATACGTTCATAGCCGTGTAACACCAGGTGCTCCACGACCGCGAACGCGCCCTGATAGTTATTTATGTTGAAGGTATCGAGTTTACCCCGGGCAAAGGTATTGTTCAGGACAACCAACGGGCACTTGCTGCTGCTGGCAATTGCGATTACCTCCTCCCGCAGGCTCGGCGCCATCAAAACCACACCGGCGACGCGCCCGCTGCCCATGAATTCCAGCAGCGTTTCCACCACATCGCGCTCGCCATGGGAGCTGGAAACCATAATAAACCGGTTGCTGCGGTATGCTTCCTCATCAATGCCGCGAATGAGCTCGGTAAAAAACTCATCTACCAGTTCCGGCAGGATAACGCCGATGGTATCTGTCTTCTTTTGTGAGAGACTGCGGGCAATTGGATTAGGCCGATAGTTGTGCTCCTCCGCAATACTCAGAATCTTGCGGCGTGTATCCGCTCTCACGGACCCCCTGCCGTTGAGCGCACGCGACACCGTCGCGATGGAAACCCCGGCAAGCTTTGCAATTTCAGTGATGTCCATTATGGAAACGTTTGTATAAGTGTCAGGCCTATATTAATCAATCAATTAGAGGGGAATCTTCGAGTTGAAGTGTAAACGCTTACATAATTTAAACATTATTCCAGTCTTGTCAAGTTCTTTTTTTGGCAATCGTGCGATTTTTACTCCAACATGGTGAATGATTGACAGAAAATGAAAGGCGCTCCCGAGAGCGGCATCCGCTCGATCCGCTCAATGAGGAAAATGATGTTGGCGATCAGGCGAGAGAAACCGGGGATGATGAGACGATGACCGCACGGTAGCACCATTTTTCTGTCTTTTGATTAGACCTCTGCCTTCCGTTGTTCCACATTAGCCTTGTGCAAGGTTCCGGATCAACCAGAAATGGCCTTGATTCACTCTTTCAGTCCGCCCAGCATCAGGCCCTGAATATAATGACGCTGTAGAATCAGGAAGACCAGGACGACCGGCAGCACTGTTAGAACCGAACCCGCCATCATCAATTCCGTATCAGGTACGTGCTCACGGGCGAGATTTGCTAATGCCACCGGAAGTGTATACATTTCTTGTTTGCTCATAACGATAAGCGGCCACAGAAAGTCGTTCCAGCTCCCCATGAACGTGAACAGCGCCAGGGTGACCAACACAGGCCGCGCCAGAGGCACGATGATATGCCGGTAGATCCAGAACTCACTGGCGCCGTCGATACGTGCGCTCTCCAGCAGGCTGTCCGGGATGGAGCGCATATATTGCTCTATGAGAAAGATGCCGAACACGCTCGCCATGCCCGGCAGAATGACGCCGAAGTAAGTGTTCAGCAAACCAAGACGGTTGAGCAAAAAGAAAACCGGCAGCATAGTTACCTGACCGGGCACGATCATCGAGGCGATAAGAAAAACAAACAACCGCCGGCGACCGGGAAATGCATACTTTGCGAACGCGAACCCGGCCAGAGAATTCACCAGCACGGAAAGCAAGGTAACCGAGACTGCAAGCACAAAACTGTTCAGAAAATAACGCCCCAGGTTGAGCTGCTGGAACAGTTTGATGTAGTGCGTGAGCGTGACCTGCTGCGGGATAAGCGGCGGCGGCGCCGCCAGCGAAGCTCCGGATGGCATAAACGACGCGCTGACCATCCACACAAACGGCAGGAGCGTGGCAATCGCGATGATCGTAGCTACGATATGGAGCATCAGGCTTTTCATAAGTCAACTTTTTGAAATTCGAATATCGATTTTCGGCCACGACTATGTGTCTCTTGGTGCGGTCCTGCCTTCCCTCTGCCTCCTTCTCACCCACATTTGCAATAGAGAAAACGCCAGGACAAAAAAGAACAGCACGAACGCGATTGCCGAAGCATAACCCATTTGCCACCACCTGAAGCCCTGTTGGTAGAGGTAGAGAACAATGCTGAGCGTCGAATTCAGCGGGCCGCCCTGAGTCATCACATACGGCTCGGCAAACAACTGGAAGTAGCCGATGACGGTGATGATGGTTACAAACACGGTGGTTGGCGCCAGTTGCGGTAACGTGATGTACCAATGCTGCTGTAAGCGGTTGGCGCCGTCGAGATGGGCAGCTTCGTACAACGATTCCGGAATTGCCTGCAGCCCCGCCAGAAAGATCATCATGTTATAGCCGAAGTTCTTCCAGACCGCCAGAAGGATCAGCGCAGGCATCGCCCACACCGGATCGCCAAGCCAATCTACCGGAGAGACGCCAAACAGCGACAGAACATAATTGATCAAACCAAAGCGTGGGTGATAGAGATAGCGCCACACCGCTGCAACAGCCACAAGCGTCGTCACTACAGGCAAGAAGAACACCGGTCGAAACAGATATTTGAATCGCAATTGCCGCGAGTTGATCAAGATGGCGCTCGACAGCGATACCGCAATGCTGAGCGGGCCGCCGACCAGCACAAAGTATAATGTATTGAGCAGGGCGCGCCAGAACAGCGGGTCGCCGAAGAGCTTGCCATAATTATCGAGTAAAACAAATCGCACATTGCGGATATCCGCCAACGCATAGATATCCAGGTCTGTGAAGCTCATAAGAAACGCGGCCAGGATGGGCAGGAAGAAGAAAATCGCCAGCGTCAGCAATGCTGGCATGAGGAAAAGATAGGGCGCTGACCGGGCATACATCATGGCTGCATCCTTTCCGTAAGCAGCCAACGTCTCTTGGCTAAAATATCATCGACGTCTTTGTTGAGCCTCGGAATGGTCTCTTGCAAGCTGCGTTGCCCCAGCGCCACGCGCTCGAGATGCTCTTGCAGTTTGGTGGCAACTTGCTCCCACTCCGGAATCTTGGGTGTTGGCACGACGTGCTGTAGCTGCTCGTAATAGGCCTGTATCTCTGCATCCGTACGAATCACTTCGTGCTGCCATGCGGCCGCTACGGTCGGCAGGTCTCGCGTCAAGCGGAAAAATTCGACCTGCGTCTCCGGCAGCGAAAGAAACTCGATGAGCTGCCAGGCAGCCTCTGTGTGCTCAGTTTGAGCAGAAATGACCAGACTTGAGCCACCCGCAACTGACGCACGGTTCTCTTTGCGCGGCATGGGCGCTGTGGTCCATTTGCCGCTGAGCCCGGGAACACGGCTGCGCAACGCATGAATTTCCCACGGACCGCTCACCATCATGGCGATAACGCCTTGCTCAAAAGCCTGGTAGACATTGGCAATCTGAGTCATCGTTTTCGGCGCCAGGCCATCTTTAAAAAACTGAAGATAATATTGCAGCGCCTCGACCGTGGCGCTGTCATCAAAAGCGGCGCGGCAATAGTTGGCCTTCAAAAGCCGGCCGCCATTTGCCAAAATCAGAATTACCGGAATCTGCCAGGCCTCAGCCTGCAGCGGAAATAATACCGCATAGCGACCATCAGCTTTGAGCTTGTGTGCCATCTGCAGCCACTCGTCCCAGGTACGGGGCGCGCCCTCATAGCCGACGGCGCGGAGCAAGTCGCGACGATAAAACAGCAGACGCGTATCCACATACCAGGGAACGCCATAGCAAATACTGTCTATCACATTGGTTTGCCAGATACCAGTAAAGAAATCCGACCCATGAATAGCAGATGAGCGCGCGATCAAACTATCCAGAGGTTGAATTGCGGACAGCGCCTTGAATTCGGGCACCCACGTATTGCCCAGTTGAAATACGTCTGGCAGCGATTGTCCGGCATAGGCCGTGAGCAGCTTTTCATGCGCCAGCGACCACGGTATCGAATTCACCGTCACTTTTATGTCCGGATGGCCTCGCTCAAATTCCGTGAGCAGTCGACCAACCTGCTCCCCCTCCTGCCCCATGGCCCAGAATGTCAACCGGGTGTGATTTGAGTCGGTGCGCTCACAACTCGCGCCCAACAATGCCGACAAAATCGAGAAAAAAAAGAAGATGAGTGATTGCATGCCAGTATCATTGTAAACGTTTACACAAAATAGTACGGCTAACTGTGATTGTCAAGCATTTCACTGGCGACCTGGAAATAAAAACAGCGATTCAATGCCGTTACTTTATTTCTTTCTTGAGATTGTACATCGCAAATGTTACATTCACCGGCATCCCACTAAGAAAATCACTGCAGCGTAAGCCATCAGGTGGATTTATGCCAAGAATCATCAAGCCAGATTCTCTGAGCAAGCATGCCGCTCGTGTGACCCTGTGGCATGATCACCCAATACCGGAGGAGACGCCATCATGAAAACAAATGCTATGCATCACCTGACAATCCTGTTCTTGCTTCTCGCCACCGCGGTCACAGTTTCCTCGCAGTCCAAAACGTTGCAGATTAGCGGCATCGTGTCAGATATGGTAACCGGGGACGGAGTTGA